>CAYUNR010000007.1:0-40481 GCA_964446295.1 uncultured Candidatus Finniella sp.
CCAACCATCGGTTAGAGGTTTTAAATATTCTTCAATAGCATCAAGGTTACGAATTTCTTGATCAGCAGGATCTGCTGGCGCTTCTACCACTTCCTGAAGCGCATAAAAAGCCAAAATTTCGGCCGTAACCGGCACAAGACGTGTGCTTGCTGGAATAGGGGTGGCATCAATCTGCACTCCCTGTAATCTGCCCTGCAGCACACTGGTGGCAAGACGTTGGTATTTCCCTGGGTTACACACAAGGTGACCATTATCTACAGCATCAGCAAGACCGCTCACAATGCTTTCTTTTGTAAGCGCAGCATCTCTAGGATTAATAGCATCCCTTACCGATTCAGTGGCAAAATGCCACAAATGGGCTAGGCGCTCTTTTACCTTCTCGTTTTCTGCTGATGTTAACAATGCCCCAAAATCATGAGTTGTGCGTCCTTCTCCTATTAATGCACGAATTGCATTTGCATTGCCGCTTGCCCTTACATAGGCAATTAATGCATTTGAATCCCTTTCTATCTCTTCAGGTGTAGGGTTCCATAAACTGAATAAAAACTTATAGGCTTGTTCGGTTTTTTTATCCCTATCTTTGCTGTGAACATTCAACCCAGCTGCATAAGGATTAGCACCAGCAGCAAACTCTCCATCAAATGGTGGAACTTCATCAGGTAAACCTATGTCTAAAACTTGTAAAATCCGTTGTTCTTTTTCCTCCTCATCATCAATCCAGCGAGCAAATAGCAATGCGCGGGCAGTGCATAATGTTCCATGACGGGCAAAACCGAATGCATTAAGCGGACCCACTCTTATTGTTGGATCGAGATGTAAGCCTAGAGTCAACATAGTACCGTAGTCGGCAGGATCAACAATAGCAACAGCCAAAATGATAGAAGCGGTATCAGGATCAGGAAACACCCCAACCAATAGTGCCTTAACTGTATCGGTAAAAACTGCATAATTTGCAGGAGTAATACCAGAAATTGTGAGCCTGGCACATCTTTTTTGCTCGTCATCCACCTCACCCCATGTGGTGGCAAAAGCTGCAAAATTTGCAGGGCCGATCCCGAGAAAGAACTGAAGGACATCATGTCGTTGCCGTGCATCCATTTCAGAACACAGCTCATTAATTGTAGTAGCAAGAATTTCATAATTTGCAGGAGGAATATTAGACATTTCCCTAATGACCTCAACTTTTTGCCTCACATCCATACCACCCCATAGCGCGTAAATCATAGTGACAAAATCTGCATAATTTGCAGGAGGAATATTAGACATTGCACTAACGATAGAAGCTTTTTGGCATGGCTCCATTCTACCCCACAGCTCTGCACCATCCCATAGCTCATCACCCCATAGCTCTTTAACTCTAGTAACAAAGGCACCGTAGTGCGCAGGAGCAACTCTAGCAACGCCCGAAGTAATCTTAACTATGTCATCTACACCCATATTAGCGGACAGCTTTGTAACAACTTCATCCATTGTTAATTGACCAGCAGCCCTAGAAACAGCTGAGTACACGCAACGCGGCACAATTGCCAAAAACATAATAAAGAACAATATTTGTTTAGTTTTCATAATTTTCTAAATCAAAACTACTAATAATGGTCACACATACGCCAAAATGGAAAAATTAGCAACTAGTTTATAGAATTATAGTAGCAAGAAGCGAAACTTTTATGCACATCTTTATAAAGCCTATTCCACTTTTAAATTTTAGCTTTTAAGCTATTCAAATAGGTAATTTTGAAGATTAAAAGAATGATTAAATACTGTTTTTGCTTTTTTCTGTGTTTGCTTACTATTAATGGAGCCTATGAAGAAGATGAAGCTGAGCCGTGTTATGAATCGAGCATTGTCAAATGCGGCCCAATAAAAGAACTAGGGGAATTTGATGACATATTTGATTACGCTAGTTTTTGGGCCCCAGATAAATTCTTACCCTACCTGCACTTTGCCCAGGTAAAATTGCCCAAACTGCCCGTACTAAATGATATACCCCAACAAAATCACAACATAGAAATTATGGGTGATATAACAAAATTATCAGAAGATATTTTACAAATTTTTGCGACACGAACACCTGAAATCCATGAAGGTCCCTTTAGGCTTTATTTTAGTGACTTTCCACTTATTGCCAATGGGCTAAACGCATTTTTAAAAATCATCAATACACCTGACCCTCAAGCCAGAGGACGCACCTGGAAAGTTCAGGCATTCATTAGATGTTTTGAACGCATATGGAAAACAAAAACAGCACAAGTTGAAATGACAAACGGAATTAATATTCAAGCAGTCACTGAAATGAACGCGAAACTTCGTCAATTACTAGCAATCGTTCTTGGTTTGAAACGTGACATTAATTATAAGGAAATTTTTTTTAGTAAATATCCCACTTTAGCCAAATGGGCAAACACCTGCACAAAAAATGAATCAGGAAAGCCAATAGAAGCTGTGCTGACTATTTGCTTAATCGATGCTTGTACTCAATGGAAAACTCCAAATCTTGCACCTGTGTTTGCACTACCTAGCACATACAGGCAACGTTCAGATGCAATTGATTTCAACAGTACTCCCACTAGTAGGGAATCATTAACAATGCTGAGGTCATCAAATTCAATGCAATTTAGTAATTGTGAAGAGGACCCCAATCATATGAACACCTTTTTGTTCCCAGGTTCACCAGACGATTCTTCTGACGATTCCGATTCCGACGATGATGATTACGGTGTAGGCGAATTATAGGCTAGAATTTTTGATCACTTAAAGGGACGTGGCTCCCTTGAACTATCCTTATTAAAAATAACTAGCAGATACGAAGGCCCCCTACATAGTAGTCTATAGAATTTTTATCTCGCCAATTGGCCTTACCTTCTAGTATGGCCCGACCAAATGTAGTTAATGCAACTCGTTGTTCTCTAGTATAAGGCTGTTCAATTATAAAAGCCGGTTCCTTGGCATAAAGATTTGTCATTTGCATCAAGTTCCAAATGATATACGCATCCCCAACAAGATCTAGATGTTTATCGTTGTAATTCTTACCCATCACACTACCAACCAGCCAAAAAGCTTTTACGTCTGCTTTATCTAATGGGTACACTTCTAGTAAATCTGTCTGGCAGCGATTTAATCCTGTTTTTAAAAAAGGCAGACGCTTCCTGAAATCTTTTATACCTTCTTGAAAACGTGTCGTAGGAACACTATCAAGATAAGCTTCCATTTTTTCAGGTGTTGATGAGGTTATGGCATCCCATCCTTGGGTTAATAAATCAATCTCTAATTGCTGCAAAGGAACAGAGGTTGTGGCCTTCTTAAGTTCCTTTGGTGAGACCATAGCAATAGACAAAATCTCATGTTGATCCCCTTCTATCAATTGGGATTCAATTCTTTTAACTTTTATTTTTTCAAGGGGTAAAGAATAAAGTACAAAAAGTCGAATCAAAAAAGCTAAAAGCAAATTGTCTTTAAAACCTAATGAAAGCCAAACAATAAGGTCGTCACATTGTTGTATAATCTTTAAAAATTTATGGCTTGTAAGGGGTATAGGTGGATTATTACTATCTTTTCTATAGTAAAACAAAGGAACGGTACCAATATCGACCCCACCAACTATCCTAAAGATCTGTTGAAAAGATTTTTGGGAAGCTGACTCATACTCTTCATAGGTTTGGAAGTCCTGCAGACGACCCTCAAAGCCATGACCAAAAGCTATTGTTGGTTCAAAACCAGCTGCAAATAAAGAGCCTTCTGTACTTACCCCGTAGCATACATTTAAAGATCTCTTCATATAATTCCCAAATGGCTCCTCTGTTTTGATCAGAAAAACTTCAATAATGGGTCACTATAGCAAAGCATTAACCCAGCACAAATGGTTATTAAAATTGTTAACTACCAATTGATTCGACAGCATCTGCTTGGTTTCGCATAATGCCGGGTATCACTTGGTACGCTTCTTTCAAAAAATCAGTGCATAGTGTTGATAGATCGTCATGGGTCAGAGTATCTATCTGCTGCAGAACAGCATGAATACGCTCTTTATATTCTGCAGATTTTTCAAGCACATGCTTAGGCAATAATTTGCGAGCACGCATTTTGTCTAAGTGATAAACAGCACGATGCATTTCTGCGAGTTTTAACACAAGGTCCAATGGCGCTGAACTTACAACGTGCGTTATAGAATCAAGCATTTTCTTTGCTACGACTAGCTCATCAATTTTTTTCGTCAGTCGCTTTTTTTGAGCAAGAAATTCTTCTCGTGCTAAAATACTTCCATCCAATAACCCTTTAATGGTAACAAGATCGAATTTCAAAAATTTCAGAGATAATATCTGCAGTAGAATTTGTAAATCATTTTTTCCATATAAGCGAAATCCATTAGGCAAACGTTCAGTGGGTGTCAATAATCCTAATGAATCATAGAAGTGCAAGGTTCGAACCGATACTCCAGTCAGCTTACTAAATTCGCTAATTTGCCATTTTTTCATAAGCCACCTCCCTTAGCCAAAGCCTAGTGAGCCAAGCTAAAAAAGCATATGTACATTTTTATATAAAAATCACGTCACCACATTTCCGTAAATCGCATACGATTGCGCTCGAAAATGAAGATCGTAATGATCAGTAGGAAAGAACTAAAAGTTAAAAAGCTGTTTATTATAATAAATCTAATGTCCTTCTTGATGATGGCATAAACCAAGCAACAAAAGGCAAAAATGAATGCTCCCAAAAATCCATACACCGAAACATCCCAAGCACTTTTGTTTTTAACAATTAAGTGCAGCTGTGGCCACAACAAAATTTGTCCAAACATAAAAACCAGTAGTATTTGTTTTTTGCAATCCATTTATTCACCAAACAACCAAAAAATATAAGCAGTAAATTTAATGCATTATCAACTTAACCAAGATGATAATGCATGACGTAGAGCTAGAATCAATAGCCTAATTTATTCACGCAACCTGTCATTTTCTTCATCCTGAAATATTGAAGAATGCAGAAAATGATACAGTTTTTCTGCAAGCTCAGTATATAAAGCCAATAAGCACTCATTACTGGTAGTACCTAAAAGTTGCACGGCATCATAAATTTCATCGCGATATTGTTTGGCTTTTCCGCAAAAACTGTCTGCTTTATGGTTTTCTAATTGGTAAGCTAAGTAATCAATTTCAATAATTTTCAAACTAAGATCTAATGAATAATTACCACTAGTATTTGCAATTTTGTCTATAATCTCGATTGCTTTGTTAACTTTATGCATTTTCAAATTCAACACCTTTTTTTGGGCATTTAAAATATCTTTATATGAACTGTTTTTATCAAGCAGTGTTTTAATTGTTAACAGATCAAACCCTAAAAATTTCAAAGACGATATCTGCTTCATAGCTTGCATATCTCTTGGTCCATAAATACGAAAACCATTAGCTTGTCGCTCAGATGCTTTTAATAGGCCGATATAGTCATAGTAGTGGAGAGTTCTCACTGACACCCTATTCAACTTACTAAAACTACTAATTTGCCACTTACTACTCGCCACTTACCACATGCCATTCTGTAATCTATTTTTATCATGGTCAGAGAATAGTCTATGACGTTAGGTTAGACGCAATACGTGAAAAATTAGAAAAATTTCACTCAATATGATCGAATAGAAAGTCACCCTAGTAATTTGAATTAAAATTCCCTATTTTATGGTTATGCTTGTGAGGTGTTATGTATAAATCATTATCAGATCGTTTATCAGGAATTTTTGACCGCCTAAAGGGGCGTGGCTCCCTTTCAGAGGACGATGTAAACGCAGCAATGCGCGAAATTCGCATTGCCTTACTAGAAGCAGACGTTGCCCTACCTGTTGTTAAAGAATTTATAGAACAAGCCAAAGCGCAAGCTGTTGGTCAGGAATTAATCAAAAGTATTAACCCAGCACAAATGGTTATTAAAATTGTTAATGACCAATTGATTCATGCCTTGGGCGGTGAACCTGAACCTATTAATTTGGCAGCGCCCTCCCCTATGGTCATGTTAATGGTAGGTTTGCAGGGTTCTGGAAAAACCACATCATCTGCCAAGTTGGCAAAATTGCTAACCACCAAGTTTCGCAAAAATGTGTTGTTAGCGTCTTTAGATATTTACCGCCCAGCAGCGCAGCTTCAGTTGGAAACCTTAGCCAAGCAAATGGAAATTCCAAGTTTGCCTATTGTAGAAGGTGAAAAACCTCTGGCAATTACCAAGCGCGCCATGAATGCTGCCAAGGTTCAAAACATTGATGTCATTATTCTAGACACCGCCGGTCGTCTGCACATTGATGACGAATTAATGACTGAACTTAAAGACATAAAAGCCCTAGCAAAGCCAATAGAAACATTTTTAGTCGCAGACAGCTTAACCGGCCAAGATGCCGTAAACATTGCCAAAAATTTTCACGATGCAATTGGCGTGACATCTATTATACTAACCCGCGCCGATGGTGATGGTCGTGGCGGCGCAGCCCTTTCAATGCGCCATGTAACGGGTTGCCCAATTAAATTCCTAGGAATGGGCGAACGGGTTGATCAATTAGAGGTATTTGACTCTCACCGAGTGGCCAGCCGAATTCTTGATATGGGCGACATTGTAGCCTTGGTTGAACGTGCTGCAGCACTTTCTGATAGCGAAGAACAAGAAAAGCTTGCAAAAAAGTTAGAAAAAGGGCATTTTGATCTGAATGATATGGCCAAGCAATTGGAAGGCATGCAAAAGATGGGCGGCCTTTCTAGCATGCTTGGTTTTTTGCCTGGAATTGGCAAAATAAAAGATAAACTAGAAGGGGCTGGACTTGATGACAGCCTAGTTCGTCGCCAGCTTGCTGTTATTAGATCGATGACCAAGAAGGAACGACGAAACCCTACTATTCTTAATGGTTCGCGCCGCAAGCGCATAGCATTAGGTTCTGGGGTACAAGTGATGGAAGTTAATCGCTTGCTTAAACAGTTTGAACAAATGCAAACAATGTTCAAACGCATGGGCAAGATGGGGCAAAAAGGTTTCATGCGCCAAGGTTTAGGCGCAATGATGCGTGGAATGTAAAAGAGTATTTAAGGAGTAGTAACATGGCATTAAAAATTCGCTTAGCCCGTGGTGGCGCGAAAAAGCGTCCTTTCTATCGTATTGTAGTTGCTGAAGCAACTTCACCACGCGATGGGCGTTTTGTTGAACGTATTGGTTCATACAACCCATTTTTGGAACACAGCAATAAGGATCGTATTCTTGTTGATGCTGAACGTGCAAAATATTGGCTTTCTGTTGGCGCACAACCAACTGACCGCGTGGTTGGTTTCTTGGCTAATATGGGCTTAGTTGCAAAACCAGAACGTAGCGTAACGCCATTGAAATCAGCTCCTAAGAAAAAAGCACAAGAGCGTGTAAAAGCTGCTGAATCTGCAGCTGAAAGAGCAGCACAAGACAGCGCAAAAGCAGCTGAAGCTGCAGCAGCCGCTGCTGCTGCACCAGCAGAAGTTGTTGAAGAAGTTGTTGCTGCACCAGTCGAGACACCTGTTGAAGTTGCAGCGGAAGAAGCTCCAGCGGAAGTTGCCGCAGAAGAAACTCCTGCTTAAATGCAATTATTCACTGGATCACCACACTCACGTCGTGAGTTCGTGATGACGAAAACAACAAATCCGTCATTGCGAGCCCTTCAAGGGCGTGGCAATCCAGTGCATGCTATCGTTCTATGAAATCCTTAATATGTCTTGGACAAATTGTTGCTGGCCATGGCATTAAGGGCCAAGTAAAAATAAAAATTTTTGCCGAATCTCCTGAAAGTCTTACTGAATACGGGGTAATTGTTAATGAAAAACAAGAACCCGTTTCAATTACTAGCCTATCAGTAAAATCACCAACTTTGGCTGTTGCATCAATTGCTGGCGTAACTACGCGTAATCAAGCAGATTTGCTAAAAGGCACTCAATTATTTATTGACGAAAGCCAACTGCCTCCTTTGTCAGATGAAGAAGTCTACTATGAACAGCTAATGGATCTGCCATTAATGGCCGGTGATAAACTCCTCGGCACCGTAGTTGGCGTGTTCGACTTTGGCGCAGGTACATTTTGCGAAATCAGCACCCCAAGCGGGAAAGTTGGCACCATTCATTTAACCAGCTGTACTGTTCTACCCAATAAGCTTGAGTGTGACGAAGATCATTTTCTGATTTAAAACCCAACTCCACCCTCCCTAGAAAAATATCAATGTAAATTGCTCATCAATTTCCACGTAGTAAAAAATTGCGTATAGCCTATTGTTACACCAGCACTTTGAAATAAAGATGCGCTGATGTTGCAAAATACATTTCTTATTGAAGACAAAGATTTTACGCTATATGCGTTCACTTATTTTGAGACATCAAGTGATGATCTTGACGATGAAGGCACATTAACAGTGGTGCATACTGGGTAACTTTATTGATAAACTAAAATTGCCATCACCACCAAAAGCGCACCAATGCTTGCGATAATGTTCGAAATAATCAGCGGCTTATCGTTCAGCATTAGACCGTAAATAAACCAACTAAACACTGAAACAAACCCGCCGATAAACCCAACCAATGAAACGTCATGGGCGCTTTTGTGCTGAAGTATTGTGTAAAACTGCGAATAAAATAAAAACTGCCCAAATATGCCAATAAAAATCATGTATCTTCTGTACCATTTATTCATATCAAATCTCCTTGTTATAAAAGAGAAAGATTGATTCTAACTCAGTCAGTCTCGGGTTATAAACTCTAATAAAAACTCTTAAGTGCTTTTATTTAATAACCCGGCATAAGATTGGCAGCATAAATACAAAATGTGCAAATATTCCAACAACACACATAAACCTTTTATACCATTTGTTCATACTAAGCATCTGCCCAACTATCCTAATAAAAATCACGCACCTTCTATATTGCTTCTTCATAACGATTCCTCTTAGAAAGCTCTAAACCCATTGTGCTTATAGCCAACATTAGTGAGAAATGTTAGGTGAATTATTCGAACAATTGCACGTGGAAAACATGTTTAACTTTGCTCAACATGCTGATGTGCACTGAAAATCAAAGAAAAATTTTTCAACATCGAAACGTGCACTCAATAAAAGGAGAAGTTATGTTTATAAAAGAAGGTACAAACAAAGGAACATCAGCTGCTGTTGAGAATTTAATGGACATTATTTACTTACCAAATTGTGAGCAAGTTTCTGAGGTACAGGAAAACGATTCCTCTGCAAGTATTGAGGCACTTAATCAAAAACTATGGAGTAGAATAAGATAGAAAGCTCAATCACTCTGTAAAGATGATTGAAGACCACGGGGCACCCCGTGGTTTTTTTATCGGTACGCCACTAAATGCCTGGGCAATAATACTTATCAACCGCAGCAGTCGCTTCTGCTGGTATAGTGTTATCACATAAATACGAATCGCTTTTGAAACTATCAAGCGATTCAGCAATAATTTGTTCTGCCATTTGCCCAAGCGCCCTTTCCGGTTCATTTAAATCTTGATCTGCTTTTCCAGGAAATTGCATTATCCAACACCGTGCATTTTCAACATGCACAAATGTAGCACCAACTTTAAGGCAGGCAAAAACCCCCGGAATATTGTGCAAATCAAGCACACCAAGAATACCCTCAAAATTTTGGGTACTTTCAACCTGGTTGGGGAACTTATGCTTTTGACCTATGTATGGTGTGACAAATTCTTTTATTTTGTCGTGAATATTTTTAAAATTACCCTGCAGTTGATGCCCAGAATCCAAAGCAATACCACAATTAACATATTTTCCAGTTTTGAATCCATCAATATGCGCGCCCGCTAAAACGGTGCTTTCTGATCCATCTGAAAGCATGAAAAGACCAATTTTAGTTTCAGCCAAATAAATAAGGTACGCACCGTAAATATCGCAATTGTGAGTTGCATCTAGTTCTTCACTCATTTTTGCGGCAACTTCAGAGGAGTATTCCTCAGGAGCAATAAGAGGAATATCAGCCGCTGTCATTTTGCGTATGCTAATTTCTGGAAGTATATCTGCAGTGTCAGCACCTGTCAGCGCACAAGCAACCAAAGCACAGGCAAACTGAATCAATAAAAAGGTAAAAAATTTAGCCATGACCGAATACGTAATAAAAAAGGGTCCTTAAAGCTTAGCCTAAGGACCCTTGGTTTTATAGCGCGTTTATTTTTCTTCTAAAACCTTAAACAGAACAACCGCCACCACAACAGCAATAAGCTGCGCCACGGCAAATAGCCATAACTGGTGCAACGCCCATCCGCCATGCATAACTGCCACGCCAATACTGCGTGCAATGTTCACTGACGTATTCGTAACAGGAATGGTCACTAAGTGAATAGCTGCCAAAGTTACGCCTAGGAAAATTCCGGTTACATCAGTTGGGAATTTCTTACGGGTAGTAGCAAGCACAGCCAATAGCAATACTGTTGTCATAATCGCTTCGGTAATTAAGCAACTGATTTCAGAATACTTATCAGGTGAATGTTCCCCAAAACCATTACAAGCAAAGCCTACTGCGTGCACATTAAAATGCGCATGACCTTGTGCAATATGCAAAAGCGCATACGCACCCACAATACCGCCCACGATTTGCGCAATAATATAAGGTGCAACTTCACACGCGGGTAGTTTTTTCGAAAAAGCAAGTGATAAGGTCACTGCAGGATTAAGATGACAGCCAGAAATTGGCCCCAACCAATAAACAAGTAGCATTAGCGCGAACCCAAAGGTGAGTGCGATGCCCGCAAAACCTATATGTGTTCCAGCCAAAACAGCACTTCCACAACCAAAAAGCACTAACAGGCACGTTCCTAAACTCTCTGCAAGATATTTATTCATAGTTTCCTTACCCTTACTTTTGTTAATTTAACTTATGTAGATCAATACTACAATTAAGTGTATATTTTATTTAAATTTTAGTCAAATTTGACAAATACATTTGGGTAGCAATTTCATCCATTGCCTGGTTTTCTTTGTGTTGCAGCTCAGTATTGATACGTATTTCTTCGTTAGATTTTACTTTTTCAAGTTGCTTTTGTTCGGTGTATGCTTCGAACAACTGTTCCTGAATTTTGTTTACTGTTTCTTTTAGTTCTTCGTTTTCTTGGGCGTACCTTTTATTCTCAGCAAGTTTTTGTCCCACAAATGCTTCTAAGGTGTCGGCACCATTAATATTGACCGAAGCAATTAACCGTTCCGTATTAATGTATGATATATTCTTTTCAATAGCATGAAGGCGAAGCTCTATTTGATTGGTCAACAACGCTATTTGCTGGCGCAATTGCTCAATATTGTGCTGCTTCACCCGTAGTAATTTATGAAGCGAATCAAAAAGACGACTCAAAAAACACCTAAATTCTTGCTACTTATACAAAACTTTAGCAAAGTAACCGTAAACAAATGGTAAGCGACATGATAAAAAAAATACGTGATGGATTTAAATATTCCTGTAATGGCCTAAAAGCCACAATGAAGAGTGATGCATCATTCCGCCTGGAAATCTACGCCCTGCCGTTTGTGTTAATAGCATTGGTGTTATTTCAAGTCTCGCCTTTTAGAAAAATGTTTATGTTGTGCGCATATTTATTGGTGCTTTGTTTGGAACTATTAAACAGTGCCATTGAAAAATTGGCAGACAGAATCACAACCGAACAGGATGCAGCAATTGGTTTTGTGAAAGACGCGGCTTCGGCATCGGTAATGATGGCCTTTGTGGTAGTGGTTGTAATTTGGATTGGTTGTTTGTGGTTTTAATACAAAACCTTATATTCACCCTTATTGTTAGCTTAGGGATTTTACTGCCAGACTTGTTTCTTGGGCATATTAGCAAAATACTCACCTGCACCATTCCCCTAACCAACTTACTTGGGGTGATTGCGTTTTCAGCCACCTTAAGCTTTGTGCGCAATAGGTGGGCACTTGTAGCTGTGGTGGGGTTAATTATATTGACTCAAACCATACAAGTTAACCACTGGGCATATTTTGGCGCCCCCATTCATTCGCAAGATATTTCAAAAGCCTTTGTTGAACTAGATGAAATAACCCAAACAGGCGCTTCGCTGGTGCACCAACTTTGGTCTGTTTGGCTGACTTTACTCGCATCATACGGCCTAATAATTAGCGGCATAATTTATACAAAAAAGCGCAAACACCTGCCCTTTGCATGGATCCTAATTGTATTAGGGTTGGGTATTACCCCGGTATTGGCACATATAAAGGGGCCATCGTCCTTTTATACAAAGCCTACTTACACCACCATTTACAATTCGGTTCGGGCCTTTTCTGATTGGATAGTTCATTCCAAAAGCACCGTAAAAATCCATGACTACAAGCCATACACAATAACCTATAGCACCCCCAAAGTTAAAAACGTGGTGCTGATTATGGGGGAAAGTTTAAGCAGTCGTTACATGCATTTATATGGGTACACCCAACCCAACACCCCGTACTTAGATTCCTTAAAGAACAACTCGAACTTTGCCTATGCCAAAGGCGTTTCAAGCAGTGTTTCTACCCGCACTTGCTTGCAGCTGTTTTTCAACACCTTCCACAACCCAGGTTTCGTTGAATGCATTCGAAAAAAAGACGCCAACCTGTTTCGCTTAGCTCGTCACCAAGGGTACAAAACCTTTGTGTTGTCAGCTCAAAATGAAAAGCTTTTCCACGATACAGGCACCGAATTTGTTGATGTGTTCGCATCTGAAAAAGAAATGCACCAAGCCTTAAGCCAAAAGGGCGATGAAGCCTTGCTAGATGCAATGGCAGCGCTTGAACTAGGCGACAAAAATTTCATTGTTATCCACCTGCGCCATATCCACTGTCCATTTGGCGCTTATGCAAAATACCACCCAGAACTTGTAGTGGCTGTTGACCATAAAAACCGTGCATCAGAAACTCAACAGGAATATTCCAACGCCATTGCTTACCATGATTATTGGGTTAAACAGTGTATTGAACGGGTTCAAAAAATTCTACCAGCTGACACAGTGGTGCTGTTCACCAGTGACCACGGACAATTGCTGGGAGAGCGCGGACTTTTTGGACATAACCAAATGCAACCAGAAGTGGCCGATGTCCCCGTTTGGATGCTGGCTATAGGCGCCAATAACGCTCTTATTACCGAAATTAAAAATCACCCGATTTATAGTCATTATGATTTGGGCAGACATGTAGCCAGTTTATTGGGCGCCACAATTTCCAACCCTAACGAACACCCTACCCTGCAATACGTTCATGGCAGTGAAATTTACAGCGCTTATGAATACATGCCATGGCAAAAGTCCGCTAATGGTGTGGCGTTTTTGGAAAACCGCTGGGTTGGTCAAAATTAAGTAATTTCTGAAATTACCCACTAGATCCCCACGCCCTTTTCAAGGGCTCATAATGACGATTCCACCTACGTCTCCCTGAGCCTGCATCGCAGGCGTGAGGGTCCAGTTCTATAAAATCCGAATTACCCAGCAGACCCCCAAACTTCGGCGCATCTGCGCCTTGTCAGGGGTGACAAAATTTTATGTTTAACCTTACTTGTCGTCCCTGCGAAAGACCGTAAGGTCTGAATGCGGGGATCTGCCGTCTTAATAGTCAATAAACAATAGATAAGTTTGAATCGCCACAGCCTTTCAGGCTTCGCGATGACGGTTTTATCGTCTTTGCGAGCGCATAGCTGTAATCCACACTTATTCTATAAATTCCGAACATTATTCACTGGATCATCACGTCGCTGCGCTCCTCATGAAGACGAGAGTGAGCGCGTCATCCTGAACCCTTTAGGGCGTCAGAATCCAGTGGGTAATATCCACCCCTACACAACCTTATTATTCTTTTACTTACATAGTAAATATTAATTAAACTTATATTTAAATTATAAGCTTTATTAGCATTATTTTAATTTCTATTTGCAATAATATTCTTACGTTCTTTAGGTGCAGAAAAAGGATTAAGAAATATGACTTCGGCAAATATTCAACGCAAAACCTATTTTTTCGAAAAAATCATTTCAATTGCCATTGGACTGGTGTTGTCTGCGGGTCTTAGTGCGACTGCAACGTCTAGCTACGACATTTCAACTATTGCTGGATCGAACACTGCGAGTTTTAGTGGTGATGGTAGTGCTGCCACTGCTGCTACATTAAATGGACCAAGAGGCGTTTTTCTAGATAGCGCACGCAATGTATATATTGCTGATTATAACAATAACCACATTAGAAAAATTACTGCAAGTTCTGGCGTTATTTCCTCTATCGCAGGCGGGAGTGTAATAACAGCGGGGTTTGCAGGTGATGGGGGGGCTGCAACTGATGCCGCTGTTAGATTAAATATCCCAAATAGTGTATGCGTAGATAATTTAGGAAACCTTTATATTGCAGATACTACTAACCACCGCATTAGAATGGTTATTAACACCGCGGGCACATACTTTGGAAGTGCCCGTACTGCTGGTAATATTTACACCATTGCAGGCACAGGAACTGCAGGTTTTGCTGACGGTAGCGCAACAACAGCTGCTATGCTTAGCAGTCCCAGGGGAATTTGGGCAGATTCCACTGGCACCAACGTATACATTGCAGATTACGGCAACCACCTTATTCGAAAATTAAACGGAACTAGTGTTACCACCGTTGCTGGTACAAATTCTGGTACAAGTTCGGGATATTCAGGAGATGGTGGATTAAGCACCGCAGCTTCTATGAGCAACCCAGGCGGCGTTTGTAAAGATTCTTTTGGGAATTTCTATTTTGCTGACACTGCAAATAATTGCATTAGACAAATTACAACAGCTGGCATTATTTCAACCCTTTCAGGGTTTACTTTGCCCTTTGCATTAAACGGACCAAGGGGAATTTGTGTTGATAGTTCCAATAATCTTTATGTTGCTAACACTAGCGGTAATAGCATTTTAAAACGTACAAGTGGTGGGACGGTTTCTGCGCTTTCTTTTGGCGCATTAACTGCCCCTCAAGGTGTTTTTGCTGATAATTTCGGTAATATTTTTGTAGCCAACACAGGTGGGAACAACATTAAAATGCTTTGGGGTGCTGCCACCACTGGAGGTTCTAATAATTATGTAAATGGTACCGTTTATACACTTGCATCATCTCTTTCTCCTCCTCCACTTGGAATTTGGGCGGTTGGCAGTGCGACACCTGCCAATAATAGAGTCTATTTTACTGATGGTACCCGCAGAAGATTTTTTCAACTTGCCAGCACTTCCAATGGTTCAATAAGCGTTTCCACATCTTCACCCAATAATGCTATTGGAATTTTTGGTATTGCTGGTACACCTTCAGATACTATCTATATAACAACTACAGAAAACACTGTTCGTTATTTTACATATACTTATGGTACTCGTACACCATCAACAGTAACAACAATCGCAGGAACTGGTATCTCTGGCTTCAGTGGCGACGGCGCTTCTGCCACTGCTGCTCAGCTAAGTAGCCCTTATGGAATTTTTGTTAATGGTTCCACAGTCTACGTTGCAGATTCTGTCAATAACCGCATTCGCCAATTCACAGTTGGTGGCAACATTTCCACCTTTGCAGGACCAAATGGAGGGTTCTCAGGTGATGATTCCCCAGCTACAACTGCCAAATTAAATAGCCCAAGTGGCGTTTATGTTAATGGCTCCGCAGTCTATGTTGCTGACAGCGGCAACAACCGTATTCGCCAATTCACAGTTGGTGGCCCTATTTCAACCATTGCAGGCAATGGTACTGCCACCTTTAGTGGGGATGGTGGAACCGCTACTGCTGCATCACTAAATGCTCCTAGTGGAATTTGCGTAGATAGTGCAGGAAACGTTTATATTGCTGATACGACCAATAACCGTATTCGTAAAATCACAGCAAGCACAGGACTTATTTCAACCATTGCTGGAACTGGCGCTGGCTCATTCAGTGGAGATGGCAGTTCTTCTACTGCTGCTTCACTAAATTCTCCTAATGGAGTTTTTGTTGATAGTGCTGGCAATGTTTACATTGCGGATTCTGGCAATAACCGTATTCGCAAACTTTTATCAAAATTAGCATTTTCAGGTAGTGGAACATTGTCTGCTACAGCAACCGGCACAGCTTATATACAAGGTGGTGGAACTGCTGTGTTGCCTCCATCAAACTCAATTGATGCAGTAGAAGTTAACAACGGCACTTTGCAAGTTAGCAGCAGTGCACCCATTACGTTTAACGCATCAGGTGGTTCAGCAATGGTGGAAATTTTAGCTGCTATTAGGACCGGGGCATTTACCCTTAGAACACCGGGGGCTGTGAAAATTGCAACAGGTATTGCAGCAATTCTTGATGCCCCTTCAGGAACTAGTCTTATGTCAAAAACTGGCGCAGGGCGGTTACGGGCGGTAGATGATTTAAGTTCTTCAACAACACCTGTTGCCGTTTCAGAAGGCATTTTAGAAGTCAGTGGTGCATCTGGAAAGTTACCAACCGCAGCTATATCAGTGGCTTCTGGGGCTATTTTAGAACTTGGCACATCCGTAGCAAATGGAGCAGTTCCCGGCACTGTTGACATTGCGTCTGGCGGTATTGTGTCAGTTGCTGCTGGCGTTACTGCTCCTAGTAATGTCTTTTCAAATGCTACTATTCCTGTATTTCATGGCGGAGCCATCATCCAATTAGGTGCAAACTCAACATTTTTACAGGCTATTACTGTGGTGGCGTAAGGTTTGCAGCTGAAACTCAAATACCTTTGAAAAACTACGTCCTTAACACTTCCTTAAAACACTTTTGGTAGGGTATAGTGACCCACATGAATGAAAATGATTTTTTAAATGCGGCATAATTTTTTAGAAACAATTACCGGCGCGGTTGTCCTGCTTGTGGCAGGGGTTTTCTTTGCGTTTGGGTATCAATTTTCAAGCTCATCGCGAATGCCCACCGTTAGAGTACTTGCGAACTTTGACCGCATCGACGGCGTTTCAATAGGCAATGACGTGCGCATGGGTGGCGTAACCGTTGGTCACGTGGCCCACATTGGTATTAACAAGAAAACTTTCAAAGCAGTGGTGTCTATGGACATTGATGAAAGTTTAAAAATCCCCAAAGACAGTTCCGCAGAAATTGTTAGCGAAAGCCTAATGGGTGGAAAATATGTGAATTTGGCACCAGGCGGCGATGACGAGGTTTTGAAATCTGGCGATACAATATCGTTGACGCAATCATCTGTTAGCCTTGAAAGTCTCTTAAGCAAATACGTTTTCAGCAATAACGATAAGAAATAAGTTACTCCTACCAAATTTTCCAAGCCCCGTAGTCAAACTGCGGGGTTTTGATTAGAATGCGATATTAAATAAGCACATCGAAACAGAAAAATAATGGCCATAACATTACTGCGCCTAAAGGATGCATGCGTTCGCTTTAGCGGCACGCCCGTTTTTGAAGGGCTAACTGCGCAAATTTTAGAAGGTGATCGCATTTGCCTGGTAGGGCGTAATGGCTGTGGAAAATCCACCTTGCTTAAAGCCATTGCCAAAATTTATGAACTCGATGATGGTGAGCATTTCCTAATGCCTGGCCAGAATTTGGTGTACCTAGAGCAAGACAAAAAATATCCATCAGAGATATCAACAGCTGACCTATTAGAATCATATGGTGCAAAACCGCACGAGGGGCGCTCCATTCTTGATAAATTAGGTATTGATCCGGAAAGTACTTTAAACAATGCATCGGGCGGGCAAAAGCGCCGGTTTGCGTTGGCTGAAAGCTTGGTGCGAAACCCAACTATTCTTCTGCTTGATGAACCAACCAACCACCTCGATTTGCCTAGCATTCAATGGCTAGAAGAATACCTAGCACGGTTTCGCGGTGCTGTGGTCATGATCAGCCATGACCGTCGCTTTCTGGAAAACACGTCGAACACAACCTGGTGGATTGACCGTGGCACATTGCATGTGAATAAAAAGGGTTTCAAAGAATTTGATGCGTGGTCGTCAATACTTATGGAAGAAGAAGAGCGCCGTTTGGAAAAGCTGAACACCCGCTTAAGGTTAGAAACAGACTGGTTGCATTACGGTGTCACGGCTAGGCGTAAGCGCAACCAAGGGCGCCTGCAACGCCTGCATGAACTACGCGCTGAACGCCGCGATGTTATGCAAAACAAAACCCGCTCAATAGATGTGAACCCGGTCAATTTGCCCCGGGGCAGCAAAATTATTATTGAAGCCAAAGAAATTCAAAAATCATACGGTGACCGAACCGTGGTGCAGCCGTTTTCATGTCGCATTTTGCACCAAGATAAAATTGGTATTATTGGCCCCAATGGCGCAGGGAAAAGTACGTTAGTGAAAATGCTAGTGGGGGAATTGCTGCCAGATGCGGGCAATGTGAAGCAAGGCACCACGCTGAAGGTTACCTATATTGATCAAATGCGATCAGAACTTAACCCGACAGATACTTTGTGGGAAACCCTATGCCCCGAAGGCGGAGACCAAGTGTGGGTTGGCAATGAAACCAAGCATGTGGTTGGGTATTTGAAAGAGTTTTTGTTCAACGAAGCGCAGATTCGCGGTCAGGTAAGTATTTTGTCAGGTGGAGAAAAGAACCGGTTGCTTTTGGCCAAAGCCATGGCAAGCCCTGGGAATTTGCTTGTACTGGACGAACCCACCAATGATTTAGACATGGACACCCTAGACTTACTGGTGGAATGCTTGCAAGCCTACCTGGGCACGTTGATTGTGGTTAGCCATGACCGTGACTTTTTGGACCGCACGGTGACCTCTACTTATGTGGTGTCGGGCACGGGTGAAGTTAGCGAATACGTAGGCGGATATAGCGATATTCAGCAATACTTAAAAGCCACTCCAAAGGCTGTAGCAAAAGCAAAACCAAAGGATGATTCAGCAAAATCAACACCAGCTAAGCGGCTAACCTATAACCTGCAACGCGAATGGGACGAACTGCCTAAGAAAATTAAAGTATTCGAAAAACGCATTGCAGAACTTGAAGCATTGCTGGACGATTCTACTCTTTATGAAAAAAACCCCCAGCAATTCAAAGCATTAAGCGAAGAATTGCAGCAAAACCAAGAAGCCGTGGACACGGCGGAAACCCGGTGGTTGGAACTTGAGATGCTGGCCGATGAAATGAAGGGGTAATGGGGATTTAATATTATCCCCACGCTATCAACTCCGGCTAAATCAGGAATCTATGACTTAAGACAATCTGAAGCTAGCTGCGGCATCAACAGTTATCAGCCAGAGATAGCAGCCCCTGTGCGCACCTCCTTTAGGGTGGCAGACATTTTTTGTTCATGTATCCTATTTATAGTAATAAGTGTTAGAAATCGCTGTTCGATTAGCTTCTCTCTTCTTTCAGAACTGTAATAGAGGTCATATAGCTCTTGTGCTTTTTTTTGGCGATCACCTATTTTACATTTACTAGGCCAGATAGGAAAATCAGTGTCATGATGTTGGGTTATCAAAGCTAAGCGCTTTATATATTCTTCTTTAATTAATTGTGGATTTTTAGCCATTTTATAAGCAGTTTCAATCTTATTTTTTGTTTTCAAATCAATCAAAGGAGATAAATGAAGCACATGTAGAATTTCGTTCAAGCTTGGTTCAAGAGATGAAGAGTCATCCTGATTTTTTGTAGGTCGCACTATTGTTGCACTTTCTAATCCATTTAAAGAAATTAGGTATGTCATTGAATCTGTGCATCTAACAACAATTTTTAAGGGAGCGTAAGCTTCAACCGCATTTGTATCAGGAGTTCTCCATAACGCAGCTGAATAGATTACTGAAGATAGCGCTGTAAGAACAGTTAGAATTATTAATTTTTTCGTCATTTATCTTTCATAAAATTAGGTAAATCTCCTGAAGATAGCATAAAATAGCGAATTTTTGAGAGACATTTTAGAATAATCCTTGCCATCTCCGGTTCACAGCTCAGCATCAACTTTAGCTTGTAATTCTAAAAAAAAATAACTATATACGTTACATGCACAAAAAGCCTAACAAAGGAAACAAAATGCCATTCAAAATAACTTTACGCGGTTTGTTAATTGCAGCATTGCTTGCATCAGCGAACTTAGTTGGAATTGATGTTAGCGCAAGTGATGCAGAAAATGCACAAATCGATTCCGTTAAACGTTTTTCGGCCTCAAAAACTGGCGAAAAGGTTTCTTTGCTTTTAGGTGCCGTTAATACTAGAGAAAGAGTAAATGGCAATTGGGTATTTCTTGATGACGAAAGTGATAAAACCCATCACAATCCTGATGGCAGACCCTATATAAAAGGGGATTTTAATGACATTACATTATTGGAAATATTGGCTGATAATTTAGAATCGTGTTTTGATGTGATTCTTGTTGATGATTCAACCTTCAAATTTGCTGAATGGAACACCCAGTGCTTAAGCTGTTTTTCAAGGATGTTAAAGCCTGACGGGACTTTTGTATTTTGTCTAGGCGCTGATCAGGGCGGCGTTCTATTTCCAAACCAAGAAGACTCATACAAAACTCACCTTGATGAGATTACGAAAGCGGCAGATAGACTAAAAACAGAAGAAGCAACAGAGGGTGATTTTCTTCAAAGCAATGGCTTGAAACTTTGGGGTGGAACATTTGAACAATATTACCAAGAAGGTTTGTTACCTTATAATCAAGCGTTGCTCAGCAAGGTCTTTTCTAGTGTAGAACTGCGAAAGAATCGTGGGTTTCCCATTCCCAGTCGTTGGACTCATCCAGATACTGAGATTGACCTGTTCGTGTGTAAAAAAGCAAGCACTGCAGTATCTTCTGCCTTGCCTGCTGTATCAATTTTGCATGTAGACAGAACCGTATCTACATCACTAATTTTGGATAAGCTAGCTCATATAAATTTTTCAGAACAACACGGAACATGTGCTGACGTTTTCAACAGGCTTGAGCGAGTAATAGCTGAAACTATTTTTGATGGCAGCACACAGTCATGGGTATATAAAGGTAATATTCTAGGAGCTGTTGCATATACAGGACCAGATATGCTCGATGATTATACTCCCCTTTTAAATGTGGCTTTTCAAACAATTATAGAAAAAGTTCAAGGCACGGAAAATGGTCAAGAAATAGCTGATTCTCTTTACAATTTGCGCAACGCCTACAAATGTATACGTTTGTGGATGGAAGGAATTTGGAACAACCGCGATACAAGAGCGCTAATGAGGCGTGACGTACCAGCAATGGGAAGCTTATATTTGCAAACCGATCTGCTTAAGTCCGTTTTAACTGCTGTACCAAGTAGAGTACAAAACGCGTTCACTTCTCACGTAGCGAAATATCACTTTAGTTAAAACTGGCTGGTAAATAAAATAGGAGGCTATACCTGGATTTATAAATTTAGGCAGCCTCCTTCCCTTGTCCTCTTGATGATTCACCCTCACAAAATTAGCTAATGACATTATTTTATGAAATCGCTATAAGTGGGTCATAGTATTTAACAATATATTTACCCATATGTTTCGTTTTCTTTTTACCATTATTACCGCATTTTTTCTAACACTGAACGCAGAAAAATCCCATGGCATTGCTCGGTTTGGTAAACCACTTTACCCCCAAGGATTTAGCAATTTTTCCTATGTAAATGTAAACGCACCAAAGGGTGGTACGTTACGTTTAAGCACGATTGGTACGTTTGATACGGCAAACCCCCATGCAATTAAAGGCACCAAAGCTGAAGGCGTGATTGCCCTTTGTTTTGACGCATTAACTTACAGAAACCCGGAAGAGCCTTTCACATTATACGGCTTAATTGCTGAATCTATTGATATTTCAGCAGATAATTCACAAGTGACTTTTGAACTTAACCCCAATGCTAAGTTCCATGATGGCCATGCAATTACCGCGGAAGATGTGAAATTTACCTATGAATATTTACGCGAACAAGGTGCGCCTGTTTACCGTAACTATTATGGGAAAATTGAAAAAATTGAAATTCTAGGCCCACTTAAAGTTCGTGTGACCCTTAAAAAAGAAGAAGACAGCACTTACAATGCAGAACTACCATTTAGCATTTCAATTATGCGTCCATTGCCGAAGCATATTTTAGAAGGCAAGGAATTGGCATCTTTCAACTTTGATATTTATGTTGGTTCTGGTGCATACAAAATTGAAAAAATTGACCAAGGTCGCAGCATCACTTACGTAAAAGTACCAAACTATTGGGCGGAAAATTTGAATGTAACCAAGGGCATGAATAATTTTGAGCGTATTCGTATTGATTACTACAAAACGTCTCAAGCGCAATTCCAAGGTTTCACAGCCGGCGAGTTTGATGCCTATTTTGAAACCAACCCAAGCAATTGGGAAACCGGATATGACTTCCCAGCGCTCAAAGATGGTAAGGTAACAAAGGTTGATGGAACCCACCAGAAATCAGTACTTGTTCGGTCATTTTTGTACAACATGAAACGCCCAATATTTGCTGACTGGCGCGTGCGCAAAGCATTGGCGATGGCGTTTGATTTTGACACATTAAACAAAATGATTTTCTCTGGTTCAATGCAACCAATGGATAGCTTGTTTGCTAACACGTATCTTGCACACAAAGGTGCAGCAAGCGAAATTGAGCTAAAAACATTGGAAGCCTTAAAAGCAAAAATTCCAGCTGAACTTTATGAAACAATGACCAAAACCGGGTTTGTGCCAGCGCGCACCAAAGGTGATGGCGACCAACGAACCAATTTGGAAATTGCTGGCAAATTGCTAGATGATGCCGGTTGGAAAGTTGTAAAAGGAATGCGCACTAACAACAAGGGCGAACCTTTAAAAGTTGAGCTTATGTACAAAGACACAAAGCTTGAAAAAATCACATTGGCGTTGAAAGAAAGTTTGCGCAAATTGGGCGTTGAGCTGGTTATTCGCGTTATGGATAATGCTCAGTACGAAACCAGGGTTGATGACCGTGACTTTGACATGATTATTCACGCCTGTGCGAATAGTTTGTCACCAGGGGTTGAGCAAGTATTTTACTATTCTCAAAAAATGGCAGACACAAAAGGCAGCAGCAATTATGGTGGTCTAAAAGACCCAATTGCTGAACAATTAGCCATAAGCCTGGCTGATGCAAAAACACCTGAAGAATTAACAGAACGTGCCCACACGTTGGATAGATATTTAATGAATATGTATTATTTCATTCCCATGTTCTATGACAACACCAGTCGTTTCGCTTATTGGGTAAATAACATAGCATTCCCAGAAATAAACCCAAAAATCGGAACGAATGTAATGGCTTATGGGTGGAAACCAGAGGTTGCTGCAGCACCAACTACAGCTTGTGCAACAGACGGTGTATTTTGCAAAGCTATGGCTTGGGTAAAGTCATTGTTTGGCGGGTAACTTTGCGTTAATAAGCAAGTAATGAATGTATTTTTAGAACAAATATTATGAAACTTATCTATAGACTCATAAGAGCAATTTTTCCTCTGGCAATTATTGCTCAAATTTTTGTTCTTGAGGCTGGTGAGGATGGTACCATTCGCCATCCTTTAGGTGATAATAATATTGATGTCTATACATTCATTGGACGTTTCTTGGAAGACGAGACAGAGACGATGTCGCCTGAAGCTCTTCAAAATGAGTATGATGCAGAAAAAAAATTATTCGGTGATCGTTCTCACAAACCTCACATAGCATGTGCTAATGAAGGAGAAATGTCAGGGATTTTAGGTGTTTTTTTATTAAAAAATGAAGTCTACGAAAGTGTTACTCTATATCAAAAAGATGGCCTTGTACTTGCAACTTCGGGCATGAGAGATTCATTAAGAACATTTAAAGAGCGTCCTCTAGAATTACGCTTAGGATATTTAACACCTAAAATTTTATCTGGTCCTAGAGCATACATCTATACAGTGAAAGGGCAGAGGTATACCGAGATTATTCAGCCCATTTATAATACAGGACATTACTACGAGACAGATTCAAAGGGTGGGAATCTTGTTGGGTATTTAAGCTATATTTATCGCCAAACCCATTCTTCTTCAAAAAGTCGCCACCGCTAGAAATAGCATTACGATAGAAATTCAGTAGAGAAAACAAAGGTTAACAAGCTTTTTGAAAGCAATCGACGGTATTTTCTGCAGAATTAAGTCTTTTGTGAAGTCATTGTTTTAGGCAATAATGTCGCTTTCTATTGTCATTCCCGGTAGGCACACTAGTGTATTTTGCACGGGAATGACTTCAACTTATTAAAGCGTTTTAAAAAACATTTGCTATTTAAAATTCTCAGCAGTACATTGCCATCAGTGAGGCTTTGCCAGCGGAGACAAACATGTATCGTTTACTCGCTTTATTTTTCATCATGCATGGTTTGCATGCTTCTACACCTTCCCAACTTTTTGAACGTGAAATTGAAGACGAATTACTAGAATGTATATATTCATCTTTGCCCCCTAAGCGTTACGAAACTCCGAACACCTCTCCCAGTGTATCTCCACCTAATTGCAGTGAAATTGTCGATGAACGATTTATGCTGTCTCCAGTACAACAAAATTTTATTCCTGAAGTGGCTGCCATTTTAAAAAACAGAAAGGTAATGAAATTTTATGGGACAGGGCGACCTATAGGCTTAAAAGAAGTAGAAGGTAGAATTAAAAGGTTAGAACGACAGCTACATTCAGAACAAAATCCAACTTCTCGAGGCTGGGTAATCATGACTCGTGAAGGCGTATGCGGTGTGATTTTTACTTACCCATCAAAACTCAGTTCACCAACCCAACAAGTCTCAGAAATAGCTAGAATTTTAGCACCTTCTGTACAAGGAAAAGGATTAGGATCTGCAGTACTTAACGTTCTATTTGATGATTTTCCGGACATAGCTTGGAGTGGAAAGTCTCATCCACAGAATATTGCTTCGCGAAAATCGAGAGAAAATGTTGGTTTTACCTATGTAGAAACAAAGTATGATGAGCAAGATCGAGCCATTAGAAGATTTGATCAACGCCCTTCAAATAATGAAATAGAAGGCAGAACGCAAATTCGGTTTAGTTATAGTGGCGACATTGTTTCCTTAGCAAGCTTGGAACATGAGTGTGCAGACCAATGCCTGCGTGAAACTCAAAGCTCCGCAGATAAAAGCCGCACCCACTTTTCACCCATTGAAGTGGCTCCATCAAAAAGGATTTCTCCTGTCGGTGTAGATGAGCTTATCCATGAATTAAGTCAGTCAGAGTAAGGCAAAAACAAGGAAGAAGCAAATAAATCCTCTCAAAATTAAGTTACCTGCTTAGGTTTGAGAACTTGTAAAACAAAGGTTAACAAAGTATTTTGTTGCAGTGTGGCATATTTTGTTGTATTCATTACCTGCTCAACTTAAATATAAAATATAATTATGGCATTTAAAATATTACTCGCACTTTTTTTGAATTTTTTCTTGGTTAAAAACCCAGAATGCAGCGTTATGCAAAGCTCACAAATAGAGGAGCGTCGAGGAACAGCACCCTCTGCAGGAACTACTTTTGCCACGAAAACTGATGCGGACGAGGCGCTGGCTAGAGGGCAAGTTGATTGGAGCAAAAATCCTTTTGTGCCAAATGTTTGTCAGCTCACTCATTCCAAAACAGAAGAAACCATGACTTCTGCAACAATCACCCAAATTGCCTCTAATATTTATTTGTGTTGTAAACACACAGCCAACGTATTATTAGCTGCTAATGATTATTTCAAGCCAAAGGAATATATAGGTTTTGAGGTTCATTTACGTTCTGGCACAGACATTCTTTGTCAACTTAAAAATCTCGAAATTTTGCCTCATAAAGATGTTGACCTCGCCCTTATCAAGCTAGAGTTTGATACTGGAGCAATTCCAACAACTTGCTTTCTACCATTAGCCACTTCTATAAGTGAAGGTGAACAAGGCAATGGATTTGTAGTTTCCTGCGGCGAAATGGCTGCCAGTGGTAGCTTTGAAGGCATTGGAAGAACAGTTTCTATCCATAAATTTCAAAAAAAGAAAAATACACTCAAGTCATCACTAAACGGGCAACTTCCTGAAAAAAAGCAAGCTGCCATGATGGAAGCAGCTGCAACACTTGCGCTCGCACAAAGTACAAATGATCTTCATTCAATGAGCGAAGTACTTATGAGCATAAAACAAATTTCTCGAACAGCTATTTTTGAATTTCCAATCCCTAGTGAAGAGGATAAATCTGTACGTTTAATGTCAATTTTAGCAGATGGTACTTCAGGTTCACCACTTATAGTAAAACAAGGCGGAACCTTTAAACTTCTTGGCATGCTATCAAAAGGTGGCTTTATGCCAGAAGCATTAGCTGGTGTTGGAGAAATCGCAGTAATTAGTAAAGCGAATTTAGTAAACATAAAATACGAAGCAGTATTTTTAGATTTGACTACACAAAGCGAATGGATTGAACGCTCAATTGCCAGACTAAGCTCAAGACGATAATACTTTATGCGCTTAAGTTTATACCAACCAGAAATTCCACAAAATGTGGGCACCCTAATTCGCTTGGGGGCCTGCGTGGGCGTGCCGATTGATATTATTGAACCCACTGGTTTTGTATGGAGCGATAAGCACCTAAAACGTGCCGGCATGGACTATGCTGATTTGGCCAATGTTGAACGCTTTGAAAGCTGGGACGCGTATAAAAACCTGCGCACCACCCAGCGCATTGTATTGCTCGATACCAAAGCTGAACAAAGCTATTGGGATTTCACTTTTCAACCAGATGATATATTAATGGTTGGCCGTGAAAGTTCTGGCGTTCCTGAAGATGTTTATCAATCAATTCCCAATCGGGTGCGCATTCCTATGCTGCCCGATCGCCGCTCCTTGAACATGGCCATTGCAGGTGCTATGGTGCTGGCAGAAAGTTTACGTCAGTTGAACCATGACCATTCCTCCCCTTTACGCTGAAGACTTACACACCTGGTATTTAGATTTACAAAACAGAATTTGCCAATCGTTAGAAGCTATTGAACAAGAATCGCTAGCGCTTGATATTTACAATGCATGGGAACCACAACAGTTTGAAAAAAGACCGTGGGATTTTGCACAATCAGGCGGTGGACGCATGGGCATTTTGCAAAAAGGCCGCGTGTTTGAAAAAGCGGGAGTAAATGTTTCATGTGTGTGGGGAGAGTTTGCAAAAGAATTTGCGGCTCAAATTCCAGGTGCTAGTGAAGACCCATGGTTTTGGGCCTGCGGCATTTCCTTAGTAATTCATCCGCGTAACCCCTATGTGCCCATTGTGCACATGAACACGCGCCATATTATTACCACAAAGTCATGGTTCGGTGGAGGGGCTGATTTAACACCTTGCATTCCTTTTGAAGAAGATACACAAACCTTTCATCAGGCATTTAAAGAATGCTGCGATGGGCATGACGCAAGCTATTATGATAAATTCAAAACCTGGTGTGATGAGTATTTTTATCTGTCTCATCGCAAAGAAGCGCGTGGCATTGGCGGCATTTTCTACGATTACCACAATACCAATAATTTTGAAGCTGATCGTGCATTCAACAACAGTGTGGGACAGACTTTTCTTGAAACCTATCCGCTAATTGTGCGACGTCGTATGGCACAAGCGTGGGGTGATGCAGAGCTGAAAACTCTGCAACACAAGCGCGGGCGCTATGTTGAATTTAACCTGATTCACGACCGAGGCACTAAATTTGGCCTGCAAACCGGGGGCAATACTGAGGCGATTTTAATGTCGCTGCCACCCACCGCAAGCTGGGCTGCATGAGGCATTTTTTTCTTGTGTTTAAAACAATAATAGTTATATTCAGGTTACTGTGAATCTTTAAAGAGAATTAAATGAAGCTATCAAAAATATTGTTTCTAAGTGCAGTTTTGTTTACTGCACTGGTAAATGCAGCAAGGGAAGAAGAGAGAATTGGTGATCCACTTAGCGAGATCACACATGCCCTTAAAAATGAGCAACTGCGAGATCCAAAATTCGCTCAATTTATGCTTGAAGAAGTGCCCGTTCCCCCTGTTTTTTTAGCAAGAACAATAGTAACTATACCTATTATAGAAAAACTAATCTTTTCGGATATGTATTTTCAACTTAAGCTAAGAGGCGCTCCAGGATCAATGATGGTTGTCCCAAATTATTTACTGAAACTAACGCCAGAACATTTTTATACTCATCTTCCATTAGGAAGACAGGTGCTCATCACTCAAGCAGTTGCCGACAAATTGGCTGAACACCTATGCACGCTACCTTTGTTGGTTATTCGTCTTCCAGAACTGCATGTCCCCAATCAAGCCAGAGAATGACAACCCCTCAACCACCCCATTTACCAACCCATCGCGATTATCCAACGACTCCAGCGTCGTTTGTTTTATGAGGTCAAGGATTCCCTTGTTATTTCTACTGAGGGACGTAGATCTACATTATCCACAAAATAGCGCGTAAATTCATCTAGCTTCGTACCAAATGGCATGCGGTACACGTAGTCTGGTGAATACGCAATAGCATGTCCCTGACACTGCACTGAAACTTCCACCAACCATTTTGCAATTGCTTCACTTCCTCGAATGTAAGGCATTGCATGTGAAAAATACCAGTACATTGAAGCAATATGTGATTTGAATAAAGAAGGATCCCTTTCAACGGAGCAACCCTTTGCTTCCAGCCAGTGCTTTTCAGCTTGCCCTAATAGCGTATCGATATTTTCACTCGGTGTATGAGTTAGCATATACACACTATCACTTAATTTACTAATGACTTTTGCTGGAGTGTCTTCGGAAGAGTGCATTTCAACTAATCCACGAACTGAAGTTGCTTCAATATCTGCTCCATCGCACGTCACAAAATTTGTAATCGTAAGCTGCCCAATGCGTTTTTCATTGCACAAATTTCCGTATTTGTAACATAGTGGGCTATCTCGCTCGTACAGTTTCGTTACGTGTGTCGCAAAGCATGTTACGTCCAGTAGCTCCCGCTCACTCAACTCAGGTTTAAATAAGCTTGTGTGCGGATCACAATAGTAACTCATATGTTGTTTTGAAAAGACGTGTTTACCAAGATAACAAGAATGCTCTGTTACTTCCGTAGATAAATAATGTGCGAAATCCCTTTTATAGGTGTCATATAAAATTCCATCATTTCCAGGCGTTAGATCAGTTACCTCTGAAACAGGCTGTAACTGTCTTGGCTTGCCAAACAATTCAGCTTCTTCTGAACGTACCTTTCTTGCTATCGCTCGTCTTGAACCAGCAAAAAACTGACACAATTCTGAAAAAGTTTTATCCTTCGTACGCAAAGAGTTAACGAGCATTGGTAGCATTTGCCTTTCATGTGCGGCAAATACTTCTTGAGCTTCACCTGAAAATCCCCCTGCTGCTTTTAAATTTACTTGATTCATAGAGAGGCAGAAAATTATTAATAATAGTGTTTTCATATATACAATATCTATTTTTAGTTTCAATGAAAGAAATATAGGTACTTTATTTGTGTGTTTCAAGTTTTTTTAATTGTGTATATTTTGGCTGAATATTGTTGAGTGAGAATACTGGAAACAGATGAAACATTTGCCAGCAATTCAAACTGAGCGTGGAATCATAAGCGATTTCACTTCTTCAATGAGTTCTTGAACTAGCTTTATGCGCTGATTCAATAATCCAGATATTTTTTTCTCTATCGTTTGCTCATTATCAAACAACATAAAGTTTACTGAGAAAAATTTTCCTTCAATCTGCACATACACCCCAACCGGGTCATTACAAGTAAGGTTTAGGGCATCAATTATTTGGCGCTAGTAGTAAGGTCTTTTAATTTATTAAAAATTTCTGTCATTTCAGTGGGCGTAAGCTTAATGCCACTGGGACGAAGCTCTACTTCTAATTTTTTAATAGTTAAGCTAGAGACCCACCCAAAATAATCTTCAGGTGCTTTACCAGCTACAACTGCAGTATTGTGAGCTGTGTTCTTCATATAGTCATTAACTCTTTTAAATTTTACTTCAGCTGCACTTACTGCAGATGCTGAAGCAACTGGTCTTATGTCACTTCTTGAAATTTCAAATCCCCCTCCAGCTGATTTTGCAGCTGGTTTTAATGAAGATAGCAAAACAGTTAATGCTGAAACACCACCTCCTGAAACTGCGGCACTTGGTGGTACTCTTTCTCTAAATGAAGGAGAGAGAATATATTGAAGGTTAACAGGTCTGGGGTATAAAATTGTGAAGACTTGAAGCGCTTCTTCGCCTGTACAGACTTTTTTAATGTAAGAGTTAATTACATCAATCAATGCACTTCTAGCAAGCTCTGCCTCTATCCGTTTAGAACTTACAAGTGGCCTTACTGCAGAGCTGAATACTCTAACATCATGCCATTGCTGATCAAAGCCGTGAAATTTATAGCAAAACTGAAAAATATAAGGATCTCCCTTATCATGCTGATATTGTTGAAAATGCTTATCTATTTCATTAACAAATGGTTTCAATTCACCTTTTCTGATTTTTCGTGCCTTTGGTTTGAGCAGACCAAACAATTGTTGAGCATTAGCATCTGGAATAGACGCAGCATTCTCAGGGTCAAGTGCCAATCGATCACTAGGAAAAAAAATATGAAACCTAACATTGGAAAATTGATCTGCAATTGCATTGTAATACTGTACACATGAGAGGCTACCATTGTCATAGTTAGGAGTTTGGCAAGGAGCACTCTCAACATAAAGATATAAATCTCCAGAAGTAGCTGGATCGATTTCACTCAACACGTGGTGAACTAATTGCCTTTCCGTATGCATATGGTCATCACATGGACAATCCACAGCTCGCCAGTCTCTTGCAGTGGCTGCACCGCTATCCTGGCATTTTTTACCCATATAAACATTTACAGGATCCGTCGAACCAGTTGGCATAAATGCAACAAAACCAAGCATGCAATGATTTGTAAAAATAGAATCAGCAGGTGAATATGTTTGAGCTGTGTACCAATTTGTGACTACATCCTGAAAATCTGTTTGCGCCGTTGCCGGTGCCAACGTAACTTGAGTGAAACCTTCTCTCTCAAGCAATGGTAAAACACTGGCATTTACAGCACCAAAAAACATAAATAGGGCAAACAATTGAATTTTCATAATCATATCCTGTTATTTTTGTTTACATTATCAAATATATAAATGGTAAATCAACAAAATTAAAGATATCGACTGTAACTGTTTCTTTTAATGATTTTAATAGGATTTTATAGAAATGGATTCTATGGTCACGTCAGGACAACCCCTCAACCACACCATGCACCAACGTATCGCGCTCTGCCAACCGTCCATGTACTGCTTTTTCCATGGGACCTTGGTCATTGAAAAGCACACAATTGATTGAAATTTCATTGCCGGTAATCAGCACATACACCCCAACCGGGTCATTACAGGTAAGGTTTAGGGCATCAATTATTTGGCGCTCAACTTGAATAGCCAACAAACTATCTGGGTGGTTGATTTCCTGTAACGCTTGGTCAAAACGTTGGTCATCGCAACGTTTCATAATAGCAAGTGCACCCTGCCCCGGCGCTGGAATATATAAACCAGCATCTAACACCTGCACGTTAGCTGTCACGCCATTAATGCTTCCATTAGAATATAGCCCCATGCGCATTAAGCCTGCCAACGCTAAAATTATGCCATCGAATTCTCCATTCGTATATTTTTGCAAACGGGTTTGAATATTGCCGCGGCAAGGTAGAATAGAAAAATTGGGGTGATGCAAGGTTAGTTGACGTTCCCGGCGTAGGGATGACGTGCCAATGGTAATGGTTTTTTGCAAATTATCTAACTGCACATTTGGGTTAGTAATAAGTACATCTCTTGGGTCTTCGCGATGCGGCACCGCAGCAATTTCAATGCCATCTGCCAATGGAGTTTCCACGTCTTTCATGGAATGAATTGCCAGATCAATATCACCTTGAAGCAGCGCTAAATCAAGCTCTTTCGTAAACAGCGATTTGCCTCCGTGATTGCGCAATGGCCCATCTATTTTATCGCCAGAACTAACAATCGGCACCAGTTCATAATTGCCATTTATATTCATGGCATCTGCCACTTGCTTTGCTTGAGCCATTGCCAAAGCAGACTTGCGCGTTCCTATACGAATTGCTCTAGGCGGCATTATAAAACCATGCTACTTAAATATGATATGCATCACAGAACTCTACAATGAACAGCGACGAAATTCAACGGCTGATCCAGCTTTTAAGCCGGCTTCCAGGTCTTGGCCCCAGGTCAGGCAGGCGAGCAGCCTTGCACCTTTTGCAAAAAAAAGAATCGCACATGGCACCGCTTATTGAAGCAATTTCTCATGCATATAGAACCATTCAAACCTGCCAAAAATGCTTCAACCTTGATAGCCACACCACGTGCAGTTTATGTCGTGACCCTAAACGCGATCCACACACTTTATGTATTGTTGAATCAGTCAGTGATTTGTGGGCGATGGAACGTTCAAATACCTATCGTGGGCAATATTTCGTGTTGGGCGGTAATTTATCTGCCATGTTGGGTGTGGGCCCTGATCAGTTGAACCTTCAGCCATTAATTGAAAGGGTACAAACTACCCAGTTTAACGAGGCAATTTTTGCCCTAAGTGCAACATTGGATGGACAAACCACCATGCATTATGTGCGTGAACGCATTTCCCCCTATGTGGCTAATATTTCAAGCCTTGCCCACGGAGTACCAGTGGGTGGTGAGCTAGATTACCTAGATGATGGAACCCTATCAACGGCCCTTACCCACCGTTACAAAGTTGCATAAAGCGCCTTTGCATTAAAGCAAAAGCACTACGTGTAACTATTGACAAAACACCGCATTCCAATGCATGGTCTTTATCGTCATAAATAATCTGAAGCAGTGCCATGAATTTCAAATATAAACAATCGAAAATACTTTTTTTAGTTATGGGAATTTTCTCTGCGTGCCTCTTTGGAAGTAGTCCAATCTCTCCTAAAGATACGGATGAATTAGTAAATCAAGTGAACCCGTCATGGCTTACTAAAACTGTTATGCCAATGTCAGCAAAAGACCAACTGAATTCTCTAAACACCTTTGTAACAACAGTTTCCACTCATAGAAAACAAACGGGATACGTTCTTCCATTAGGACCAAAATCTAAGCAAAAACTTCATAATATGTCTTCTTGGCTTTATAGCAATTTAAGCGCTGAATCTTTTAATCAAAGCGATTTGCCTAATATTATTCGATGTGCAATTGCTCTTTCGGAATCTTCTTTTTCAAATCACTATCTCTTCGATGCGCTTGAATATCAGTTGTGGACATATAATCATCAACTATTAAATGATTTAGATTACACAAAGCTATTCTATGCCATGTCGCAATCTCAGTATTTTCCAAAGGATAAAACCTTCCAAGAAGGTAAATCCTCTCACCCAGGCTTTGATTTTCATACTCATTTGGGAAAAGTTGTGGGAAATCAGATATGGCTGGGAGAAAACGATGAAGATGTCGCTAATGTATTAACAAACATTATTATTGGCTATAACATGATGAGTGGCAGTAAATTAGATAGCATTGAAGCAGAATTTAAGCGTTTAAATTTAATGTTTCCACTAGACAAAGCAATTGATGCGCTAGCGAATTTACTAGATACGTGCCGCGATGACTCCCAAAAAAGAAGCCTCATAATATCTATTAAAAACAGAAAAAACTTGTATAAAGCCTTGTTACTTGATTTTATCTGCAAAACAGACTCCAATTTTTCAGCAGATGCTTGTTTTGATTCAACTCAAAACATGACAATATCAGATGCACTAAAAAGACAAAGAAAACTTATTTTAAAAATGAGAGAAGTAATAAATTATAAAAAACCAACTAGTGGAAAACCAGCGTCTAAATTTGAAGAAATAATAGGAGAAAAATTATCTACACTAGGATACACAGTAGAAAGTAATGTGTATGATCCTAATCTATGTTGTGAAATTGATTTTGTTGTCACTCCCCCAAAAGGACAAGTCATTAGAATAGAAGCAGATGGCTATTTTCATTTTAATCAAAACTTTCACGGCCAAACCCTCACCCAGGACCTCAATGGGTTAACCCGCCTGCAAACAAACCTTTTAAGAAAATTTGGAAGAGTTTTTAGAATTTCAAGTGCCTGTAATGCTAAAACATACAAACAGCGAATTGCTGATTTCTCTAAAGATTTTTTAGAATTTGCGGGAGGTGAAGAACATTCTGGATTTTTGCCTAATGGTGCTGAATATGCATCTTGCATCGTAAAACCACAGGGTTCTCTCGTTTAGACGACGGAACCCTATCAACCGCCCTTACCCACCGTTACAAAGTTGCTTGAAAAAGTAAACTACTTTCTAACATAAAATCACATCATAACAATCAGATATTATTTGAAGTATTTAGCCACGATTAACTAAGTATTAAGCCAACCATAGCAATATAAGTGTTATATAGACATTTTTATTGCACGTTTCATGGAAAATAATACGCCTAGAAAACTCTACACGTTCTTCGTCTTAGGTGTAATTTTATCCTATAACCTGAACGCTAGTTATAACATCACAACCATTGCAGGTGATGGATCGCCTGCTTATTCCGGTGATGATAGCTGTTCCTGCCCATACTGGCGCTGATATTTTCGGCACCCTGAAATTTGATTCTGGTGCTTCGTTAAAACTAGGTGCTAGCTCAATTTGGGCACGTAATATATCAGTTGGTACGGCACTGTAGTATTGATTGAGTTTGGTTGGTCCCGCGGTCTAGGCCGTGGGATTTTTCTTCTAGTTTTCCTGCAAAATCCCCTTCCCTGGCATGATTCTTGTATATAAAAACAAGAAACCAAAAGAAAAAAAGCACTGCCATGCCAATTGAAAGCACTGTTGGTAAAGCTGTTATAGATCCAAAGGGGCATAAAGCACCTCGGGTGGGACGCAGCTATGGTGGCGTTGACATGGTTGATATGGGTGCGCAAATTAAAGCAGCCACCCTATCAAGCGTGCAAAAACAAAGTGACGATCTAGAAAGAAACAAAGCCGTTGTTTTGCCTGCAATTACGACATTACAAGCAAAGCTCCAATCATTACGTGCCGATGCAGTTGCACTAAGTAATTCCCTAGGGAGCATGACTGGTGTTTCTAACACCTTTAAAGACCTTCAATCATCTGTTGTGAAATCAGGGGAATTTTCCACAGCAAACTATGTAGATGTAACTATTGATAATACCGTTGCCGAAGCCACAACCAACGCCATAGCAATTCGCGTGACTCAACTCGCTGTTGTTGATTCCCGCATTACCAATAGCGCTACAATTTTAAAAGCAGATGGTTCAACGCCAATTGCCTCAGCTGATGACGCACTAGGTATAGCAGGTAGTTTCACCATTAACGGAGGCAGCACAATCACCGTATCAGCAACTGATACTTTGCATTCCATTGTTTCATCCATTAACAATTCAAATTCAAATGTGCACGCCAGTTACAGTCAAAATGGATCAAACTACTACCTAACTTTAAATGGTACAAACATCGCAACGGTGCTTACGTTTGTTGACGATGGAAATTTACTGCAAAACCACTTTGGCATTAACACAACTACCCCTACTGATTTATCAAGGCTTCAAGCGCAAGTGCAGTGTGATGTTATTGACGGTGCAAACGGAGTAGTTACAAAAACCTATTCCTTTAACAACAATGTCGTTACAAACTTAATCCCAGGCGTGACGCTAAAATTGCTGAGCACCACAAAAAACAGTGCCGGTGGCTATGACAACCTAAACATAAGCATTAGTCACAACACAGAAAAAACATGCGAAGGCATTGTTACATTTTTCCAGCACTATAACGAAATTCAAGAAATAATAAATCGCAACCTAATGATGGATGACGAAGGCAATCCCCTTGATCCAGAAGCTTCAATGATAAGGTCCCCTTTAATCAAAAAACTGCGAGAACAATTAGCCGCCATTTCTAATTTTAGCGTACTAGGTGCTAGTGCAAGCGACTATAGAACTTGTGCCGATATTGGAATTGTTCGCGATGAAACCGCAACGGGATTTCAAACCGGAACATTCACTGTGCCAGATGCTCAAAAAGTTTTAGCTGCCATTAACAATAATTTTGAAAAAGTAAAAAGACTATTTGGAAACTACCCAACCGTTTCAAACACTAATTTTTCCGTGTCTGATTTGGGCCCAACAATAGACCCTATAATTGCGGGGCAACCCATATCGGTTACCTATAGCAATATTGGCGGTTCATATTATGCAAGGTTTACATGTGGAAGTCATGACACTGGAAACGTTTTGCAAACAAGCTCTACACGTTTGGCAGGTCAAAAAGGTTCCGTATTTCAAAATATTGCCATTGATTACCAAGGCGCCCCTATATCACCCGGAAGTTCAACAACCTTTACAATGACTGCTACCCAGGGGCTTGCGGCCACGTCTGCCTCCACATTAAAGCAAACCCTAGATAGCGAAACAGGTGACTTTGCCGTTGAGGTAAAAAGGTTAAAGCAAGTAAATGATAAGCTGAAAGACAAAGTAAAAGCCGTTGAAAAAAGAGCCGAAAGAGATGAAAAAATATGGATGGCGAAAGCCGCCCGTGTAGACGCAACACGAGCATATTATGAAAATTTCTCGAAGCAATTAGAAGGCATGTTTAATAGCAATAATAGACACTAGGATTAAAAAATGTACAAAAAATATAAGCAAACTGCCATACAAGGATTAACCGTTAATCAGCAAATCGCAACTGTTTTGAAAGATATTAATCTGAAACTACAGGAAAGCGAACGTCTGTTCAGATCCTACAAATTAGCAGCCAGCATAGATACGGGCGAAAAAGCGGTCTATAAATCAATTGCACTTTCTAATGCCATGGAAGATTACATAAACCAAACCCTGGCACAACAAAAACATACCCCTGAAGTCGCAGATGGCCTGAAAGAATTGCAGCAACATTTTGACAGCCTTCACAAAACAATCAATCAATATGTGGTTAGACGCAATAAAGATTTATACGCAAAAATTACAAACAATTTAACCGCTATGGAAGAATTTTGGGAAAGCTTGCCACCACCTCAATAAGTCAAGAAATTATAACGAAGAAGGAGATACATCAACCCCAAAGCTCTTCAACTGATCCAAAATAGCTTTTAGGTCATTTTCTGTGTTGCCTTCTGCCCTTATAATTAAAGCACTTTGGGTGTTAGAGGCGCGCACCAACCACCAGCCATGGGATTCTTCAACGCGCACACCGTCAATGGCGTTGAATTTTTTACCGGCAGCCTGAAGCTTTTCTTTCAGCTCATCAATAATTGAAAATTTGTCTTCTTCACGGCATTCCAGGCGTATTTCTGGGGTGCTGTAGGAACTTGGAAGTTGAGCCACCAGGTTGACAAAACTGCCATCTAATTTTTGAATGTAATCTGTCAAAAAAACGGCTGCATATATCCCATCATCAAAGCCGTAGTAACTATGTTTGAAAAACATATGGCCGCTCATTTCGCCGGCAAAGGCCGCATTATTTTGGGCCATCGATTGCTTAATCCACGAATGCCCTGTGCGTTCCATAATCGCCTTGCCACCGGCGGCCGTGATAGCGCTGAACGTATGATTACTGCATTTAACATCGGCAATAATAGTAGCACCTGGCGCTTCTTGTAAAATGGCAACGCTCAAAATTGCTACTAATTCATCACCTGCAAGTATGCGGCCGGTTGAATCAACCACGCCAATGCGGTCACCGTCACCATCGAATGCAAAGCCAATGTCACATTTATGCTGGGCAACAGCATCTATTAAGTGTGCCAAATTTTTGGGCTGACTGGGGTCTGGGTGGTGATTGGGAAAATTGCAGTCAATTTCTGTAAATAGCTTCACATGAAAATGCTGAGGCAAGGCTTCGCAAAGCGCTTCAACCACAGGTCCTGCAGCACCATTTCCAGCGTCCCAAGCAATGCGTAATGGCTTTTTAAATGCATGACGCTGCACCAGGCGGTTGATGTACTTTCCAAAAATATGTTCAGCGCTAGTGTAACTACCCCCTGCATTTTCAAGGGCGAGCTCTGCCTGTAATGCCAAAATTTGATTCCCGAAAAAGGGCTTATTGCCCAGGGTAATTTTAATGCCGTTGTCATCTTTTGGGTTATGGGAACCGGTAATCATTAAGGTAGCATCGGCATTCAATTCATAGCCGGCAAAATAGCTAAACGGCGTTGGGCCAACCCCAATGTCATGCACATGCAGGCCGCAATCGATTAGAGCTTTGCACAAAGCAGCATGAAGTACAGGTGAACTGGCTCTGCCATCACGGCACACAACAACGTTTCGCCCACCATTTTTATATAGCAAGCTTCCGAAACGCTGCCCTAGCCAGGTGGCATCGGCCTCAAACAAGTTTTTGCCAAAGGTGCCGCGAACATCATATTCGCGCAAAATAACAAGATTAGGAGTGTGCATATATAAAACCTTTTAGATTGCCTAAATAATAGGGGAAATTGCGGCTTTTTAGAAGCTCTCACCCAAATTCACGTGATATTTGTTTGAAAATTAACGTTTTGATTTCCCCCCTTAAAGCCCAAGGTTTTACTGGTGAAAACGTTAAATCGAGGGTGAAACATCATGGATAATAACAAATTGAAAGACTACGTACAGAACAAACTTTTGCTAGACATTTGGGTAGATGAAAAGGGTGTAATTGTAGATGTGGACAATGGAATTGTGACCCTAAGCGGTACCGTTCCAAGCTACTTTGGAAAAATTCATGCTGCTGACGTTGTGAAAAAAATATGGGGCGTTAAAGGGGTGGTTAATGAACTTCGAGTCAATCTTTCCACCCATCTAAAACGTAATGATCAAGCAATAGCACAAGCTGCCGTAACTGCTCTTGAATGGGATATCGCCATACCCACAGATACTATAAAAGTTGTTGTTGAGGATGCAATTGTGACACTTAGTGGGGAAGTTGCCTTTAACACGCAAAGAACACGGGCTTACAACGACGTCAGGTCACTCTATGGCGTAGAAAATGTAATCAATGCAATTACGTTAAAACCCTCTACCACTTTTAACGTGCAAGATGTTGAAAAACAAATAGTGCGAGAATTTCAAAGAAATGCAGCACTTCATGCCCATAAAATAAAGGTCAGAGTAGAAGGAAAAAGGGTGTGTTTATCAGGCCCTGTAAGCTCTTGGTTTGAATATAAAGAAGCAAATGATGCAGCCTTTGCTGTGCCAGGCGTGCAGGAGGTTCAAAACAACCTTGAAATGGTATAATTTTGCACCTAAAAAGCTAGCCTTTCGTGGCTAGCTAATCTCTGAGTCTCGCGCCCTCATTTAAACGAATGAAAAGGAGCCTCATTATGGAAATAACATTCGATAAGAATAAAAGACAAAAAATTTTTGTGACAGTTTTCATGTGTATGTTTGCATGCTTACTTTCGGCATCGGCACTACATTCTGAAATGGAAGCTAATACGGTAAAAAACAGCAAAGATGAATCAGTTAAATTTATCAAAAATCTGGTTGATACATGTCTTGAAATTGTGAATGACGATAGTTTGTCCCACGTGGAAAAGCGGCATAAGCTTAGCGAATACGTGAATAAATATTTAGATATTGATCGTACTGCACGCGCTGTATTCGCGCACTTAGGGTACAAAAATTTATCACCCCCCTATCAAGCTAAAGTGAAGCAATACTTAAAACAGTATTTACTTCATTTCTATGCAGGAGAAGGCAAATTATCAGCAATGACAGATGCCGAACTTACAAGAGATCCTGTGGGCGAAGCCAGGGGGGACGACTTTGCCGTTATAACTCAATTTACAAAAAATTCATCGCCAGCAACGAAGATTGTTTGGGTCACCAAAAATCAAAAAATTTACTACATCGAAATAGATGACATCAACCAAATAATAACCCTTCGGTCTGAAATGCATGCCGCTGTAGGCGAAGGAACATTGATGGACTTCATCAACAATCATTTGGAAGAGTAAATATAAGGTCATTTTTTAAGGCACGCTTCCTATAATATAGAACGATTAGTAGCATTGTCACCCACTACAATTTCTGATTGGATTATGCATAGATACATTAAAATTTTGGGAAATATGACTTTGAAATTTAGCTTACTAAGTTTGTTGATTTTGTTTGGTTTTGGGAAGGTTTATAGCGCGGCATTTGCTGGCACAGAAGATGATTCAGTTGCACATTCATCGTCGTCGCAAAGCACGCAAGAGCATTTCAGCCTTTATGAAATGTTTGATGCACCAACAAAAAGTAACTTAAGCTACGATCAATTTTGTACGGCTTTAAATGTAAGGTCAGCCCCATTAACTGAAGCGCAGTTGGAAGATATTATCTGTTTTTCTCGTGGAGATGTTTCTAAACTTACACATTACATTAGTTGTCATCCTCAAAAACTGGACGCTAAATTCAAATTGAGTGCACCTTCTCGTAAGTTAAACATTTTCGTGACAGACCAGGTTCTAGAAGAAGATACAGACTATGGCACAATCTCGTATGCAATGTGTATTTTCGG
>CAYUNR010000008.1:0-38388 GCA_964446295.1 uncultured Candidatus Finniella sp.
ACCAAATTAGCAAACGTATTGTAAAACTCATCCGATAACTCTTACACTTAATCTAATGTCATGATAATTCACAATCAGTAAAATTTCGGTTTACGTATGCAAAAAATTACAATTACGGCTCCTACCTTAAATGAGGCTCTTCAAGAAGTCAAAAAACGCTTCGGTGAAGATGTCGCAATAGAACGAACAGAAGAAATTAATAATCAAGTTCGTGTTACCGTAGCTCTTTTTGAAGGAGAAGAGCCCATTCTGGTGCCATCTCTTAGAAAGGCTGAGAAAAATCGTATTGATAATCCTTTGTCAGCTATTCGAATGGTCGAAGAAATTTGCAGTTCACATTACCTTGGACAGGATTTTCAAGATTTCTGGCTAAAGTGCTTGTCTCCTTATTTAACACTGACTGGAATTAATATTGCTGAATCTCTGTCTGAGTGTCTAAATTTTGAACCTCAATGGATACGCAAAATCTTGAGTCTAAAACCCGTTGTGTTTTTGGGCTCTTTTGGTGTGGGCAAAACGCAAATTCTGGCTAAAGTTGCAGCTTTATTAAAAGCAAGTGATCGAGCTGTTGAAATTTATAATATCGATACCATAAAAACATCTGGTCAAGGTCTATTGCAAGCGTATGCTCACAAATTAGATGTACCTTACTACTTTGGCCAAGAAGGTTGGCTTTCTTTACAGGAAAATATTAAAAATCAAACAGATGTTATTAAATTAATTGACACTCAAGGTGTTAATTTAAAAAATTCTGACGATTTAAATTGGTTGCTTTCTGCGCAAAAATTTGTTTTTGATCCTGTGCTTATTGTGCCATGTGATGGTTGTGTAAGCTTGTCTCCTGATTATGTGAGTTTTATTAAAAAATTTGGAGTTCGACACATTATTTTAAGTAAGCTTGATATTGCTGGGTCATTAAGTCTGCCTATACGCTTGGCTTGGTCTTCAGAGGTTCCTATTGCAATGGTTAACGGTTCTCCAAATTTGAGTGAGAATTTACAGTATCTCAATGCCTCAAAATTGCTGAATGCATTGACTGGCACAGAAATAGCAGAAACTGGAAGTGATGCAGTTTATCATTCTCATGCTGGTTATTAGAGCAACTAGTTTATAAAGATAATTGATACTCTAATATTTAATACCAAGGAAAATTAATGAAAAACAAATTGTTTGATTGCGTAAAAATTGATAAAGACCGCAAACGAAAAAGTTTATTTGTTTTGCTTGGGTTATGTGTTTTTTTAATGGCTCTTGTTTTTTCTGTTTATTACTTTTTTGTGAGTTCAAAGCATGTAACTACAGACAATGCTTATGTGGGTGCAGAAATTGCTCAGGTTACTTCATTAGTTGGTGGCATTGTGAAAGCAATTCATTATAAAGATACCAGCGTTGTAAATGCAGGTGATGTATTAGTTAACATTGATGATACAGATGCGCGTCTTGTGCTTGCACGTGCTAAAGCTGACCTTAGTAAGGCACAAGCAGACCTTGATCGTACAAAATTAATTTCAGATCGCAGACAAGCGCTCACTAAGTCAGGGTCTGTTTCCGCAGAAGAAGTAAGCAATGCTAAAAATGCTTTTAAGGCAGCACAAGCTGTATTTGATATTGCTCAAGTTTCCCTTGAGCAAGCGCAAGTTGATTTTGATCGTACAACTGTTCATTCTCCCATCGATGGGGTAATTGCAAAGCGTCAAGTGCAATTGGGACAGAGAGTGCAGCCGGGTTCAGCTTTAATGTCAGTAGTACCAATGCAAAATATGCATGTGAATGCTAATTTTAAAGAAGTTCAGTTGCGAAAGGTTCAAGCGGGGCAAACAGCCAAACTCACGGCAGATTTTTACGGTTCTTCGGTGATTTTTCATGGAAGAGTTGTTGGTATTGCAGGTGGTACAGGGTCTGCTTTTGCTATTATTCCAGCGCAAAATGCAACAGGTAATTGGATAAAAGTTGTTCAACGGCTTCCTGTTCGAATTGAGCTTGATCCAGAAGAATTAAAACTTCACCCTTTGCAAGTTGGCTTGTCAATGCAGGTTGATATCGATGTTTCTGATTATAAAAAATGAAGGGTAACTCTTCAGTTTTAGGTGTAATACAGCCTTTAACAGGCGGTAAATTAATAGTTGCTGCTATGTTATTAGCTCTTGCAAACTTCGTTGTTGTGCTTGATATGACCATTGCTAATGTTTCTGTTTCAAATATAGCAGGCGGCCTTGCTGTTTCCTTATCAGAAGGAACTTATGTCATTACTTCTTATGCGGTTGCAGAAGCAATATGTGTTCCCTTAACAGGGTGGCTTGCAAGTAGATTTGGTACACTACGCGTTTTTACCACATGCATGATGTTATTTGGACTGTTTTCAGCACTTTGTGGTTTTGCAGATAGTTTAGGCATTCTTGTTGCTGGGCGCGTATTACAAGGTTTGGCAGGTGGACCATTAATGCCTTTGTCTCAAACTCTGCTTATGCAAATTTTTCCCAAAGAAAAAAGAAGTGCAGCCTTGGGTTTATGGGCAATGACAACGCTTGTAGCACCAGTAATGGGGCCAGTGGTTGGTGGATATATTTGTGATAATTTTGGATGGGGTTTTATATTTTTTATTAATATTCCTCTGGCTATTGTTTGTAGTCTTGTTTTGCTGAAATTACTACGTTGTTTTGAGTCAGTTATTATAAAAAATAAAATAGATTTTATTGGCCTGGCATTGTTAATTGTCTGGGTTTCAGCGCTTCAAATTATGCTAGATGAAGGTAAAAATTACGACTGGTTTGAATCAAGCGAAATATGGGCGCTTTTGATTATAGCTGTTATAGGATTTGCATGCTTTATGATTTGGGAGCTAACTCATGATCACCCAATTGTTAATATGCGTGTGTTTCGCCATAGAGGTTTTGCTGCAAGTGTGTTAACTATCAGTTTGGGTTTTGGTGCTTTTAACTGCTCTATTGTGCTTACCCCTTTATGGTTGCAAAACTACATGGGGTACACAGCTGCATGGTCAGGGCTTACAACTGCTGCTTTGGGAGTTTTAGCTATCTGCGCTGCACCCTTTGCAGCAAAATTTTCTACAAAATATGATCCACGAATGTTAGTTTTTTGTGGTCTGGGCTGGCTTGGGTTGGTGACATTTTATCGTGCATTCGGCTCAACAGAAATGACGCACTGGCAAATATCTATCCCAATGTTATATCAAGGAATAGGAATGCCTTTCTTCTTTGTTCCTTTAACAGCATTGGCACTTTCTAGTGTTGACCACGAAGAAGTGGCTTCTGCAGCAGGGCTAATGAATTTTTTAAGAACCCTCTCTGGAGCGATGGCTATATCTATAGTAACAACGGCATGGGAAGATAGAACAAGCATTTTGCGAAATGACTTGGTCGATAAAATTGCAGCACCTGATCAAATCGCATTAATCGCAGGGGACATTAATGAATCATTAGCCTTGTCCTTACTAGATCAGCTATTGCAATCTCAAGCAGTGATGTTAGCCACTAATCATATATTTTTGGTAGTATCTTGTGCGTTCGCATTTGCTGCAATGGCTATATGGTTAGCGCCAAAGCCTAATGCTACGACAGAGACGCTTGTCTCTCATTAATCTTATATTTTTCCTAATAGTCTTCAGATGAAGCTCCATGGGCCAAGTGCTCTGGTTTTACTGTAAGTCTATAAATTATTTTATTAAAAATCTTATATTTATACATTAAATTTTTTTATTTTCAATATTACTACAATACAAATAAAAAATTTACATATAATTTTAGTTACTATTTATTAATTTTTAATGATTTTTTGAGACAATAAAAGTTCGTAATTGATTTTTTTATTTTAGGAGCTTAAAAATGACTATTTTTCAAAATTTTACATTAGCCTTTATGACCACTATGGTTTTGGCTGATCAACTTAGTGCTACTTCTTTAGATGTAGAGGTGGACGGCACTGACACCAGCACAATATCCGCCGGAATTAGTGCAGAAACATTATTTAAAAAAGGTTCAGGTACACTTAATCTTACTGGTGCTGACTATAACTTATTGTATTTAACTGTGGATGATGGACATGTTTATGTGCACGATGCACCCAGCCTTTATTTAAGGCAACCAGTTACTTTGGGGGTTGGTAGGTACACTACTCATTACACGCAGATGAATCTCGAAGTGGATACCGGAGATAGCGCAACTATTACGGCTCCGATCATCGCCGCCGAAGTTACTAAAAAAGGCGGAGGAACGCTTGATTTTGATTGTGCAGGAAGCATAATTGACTACTTGAAAATAGAAGATGGTACAGTGATTATTGATGCATCTGATATTATTCCGGCAATAGAGCTAGATCTTGGTAGCATATTACGAGCAACAACTGACCTGAGCATTCCAAAAATAACGATGACAAATAATGGAGAGATACACAGTACTAAGGCAATAACTATAGGTTCTCTTGTTCTTGCTGGTCATACTTTGACTACAGATATTCTGGGCAGTACCATCGTAAACAATTTAGACACTAGTGCTTCTGGTGGTACAATTGCGAACGCTGATACTTTAACTCTTAATGGAGCTACAGGAAGTAATACTTTAGTTAAGGCGGGGCCAGGATTTATTCTTGTTACTGTAAATTTAAGTGGCGCATCATTACCAATTGATGTGGTGGCTGGTACATTACGTGTTAGTGATGCCGGAAGGTTACCAACAGCTGCTGTTACCATTGGAGCTACAGGTACTGTTGGGGCAATTTTTGAACTATGTTCAAACACTGCTGCCGGAGCTGTTCCAGGACTAATGGAAGTGCAGCAATACGGAGTGCTTTCAGTAGATGACAATATTTCAGTTCCAGCAGATAGTGATGCTGGCGACGTGTTTACTGGTGGCTTACAATTTGATAGTGGTTCGGTATTAAAACTAGGTGCAGGATCATCTTGGGCACGTGATATAGTTGTTGGCACTGCGTTGTAGCAACAAATCATCACAGGATGCGTTATATTTACCTATTATGAAGCTCTTCAGGGCTTCATTTTAATTTTTTTTAAATTCTAAAAAATAGGTGTATTTTTTTGTTAAAAGTTTTTGACAATCAAACTTAATATTCCATGAATTAGTTGAATTTTTAAAAAGTATTTTTGCAAAACTATAAGCAACACAACCCGTACCTGGAGGTTCTTTCTCTGCATGACAAAGAAGACGTCCTCGTACGCGGTTTGAGCTATCAAGCAATTTTAATTTTAGACAGTCTGTCCCATTATTGCTTAATACAGTGTCTACAAAAGCAACATGTTTTCCTGAGGGAGGTGTTATTTGCTCTGGATAAAGGATTGGTAATAAATAATAATAATGGATAAAATCTTGAGTTGCAGCAAATGACCTTGCATAATTGATATGGTCAAAATCGTTTGAACTTTATGTATCCGTTAAAGCGTTCAAGCGCAACCTTTTGCGGTTTGCTATCTCCACATAAAAAAAAACGATAGAGTGATTTTGAAAAAAGTACTAGTGTATCCTCAGTTATTTCATAAATAAGGCAGTGACTATGAATATAATGCTTAAAGATCTTGCAAAAATCAGAATGCTATTTGTTGCCGTTATGTGTTTGTCGCATTTGTGCGCAGAACCTGATGGTAATCGGGTGTTTACTTACGAACAAGCACTAGCAAAGTGTGATGAGCTTGACTTAAAATCCCCAGTTCCTGATGCAGATGGTCGTCTTCAAACTCTCAATAAAAGAGGGGCAGTTACTGCGGCGCCAGATTATGCAACTTTAGAATTTTTAAAATATGCAAAAGGAAAATCAGTTTTAGAAATTGGCGGGGCATACGGTAGTGTCATGCTTACCGCATTACACCAAAGCAAAGATACGAAATACACATTAAGCGATTTAGACGAACGCCACTTATTTATAGCATCCAAAAGATTAGCTAAAGAGATGCAAGGAAATAAATTGGATATGGATAGCGCTAATCAAGTGCAGTTTATTCAAGCTGATATTACTAAGGATCAAGACATAAGAAATATTGGCACCTATGAAGCTATTTTTGTTGGTAGGGTTTTGCATTACCTGACTCCAGAACAACTTGAAGTGACTGTTAAACATTTGTTTCTTCTTCTTAAACCAGCAGGCCGCATTTTTGTTGTTGCAATTACACCTTACGTAAAGCGTTATGAAAGCTTTATCCCCGAATACGAAAGGCGAGTAGGAGCAGGAGAAAAAAATCCAGGTTTTGTTCAGTCACTGCAACCTTATCTGAACAGAAATGTAACTACGGAATCACAATGTAAAAATATTACAGATGATCCTTTCTTTTTTTTAGATGATAAGGTTCTAAGATCTGTTTTTGAAAAAAATGGATTTAGAGTTATTGAAAGCGCTATTAAGCCTCTTAGTTATGTATCAACATCATGGGCGCTAGATGGGCGTGAAAACGTTATACTAATTGCAGAAAAACCGTAACGTAATTTTGTAAAATCAAGAAAGCCAGGATGGATAGTTTTTTAAAAAGCGTCATTTTAGAATCTTATGGCAACGAGCCGCACCATAAAAGTAATAGCTATGAACTAGCTGATATTTTTATAAAAGATGGTGTAATAGAAAAAATTGACCGTACTGCCATAAGTGCTTTTGATATTTCATCTGAACATTTTTTTGTCACTAGCGGTTTTGTTAATAGCCATTTGCATCCCAATCAGTTACTTGATCGGCGCATGCTAGATGAACTTTCAATTACTAACTTGCTAAGTGCAATGCATATTGTGCAAAAAAAGAACGATGAAGACCGCTATCATCAAGCTATTTTTGTGTTACTTGATGCTTTAAAAAGTGGCGCAACAAGTGTGTACGCGATAGCATCACGACCTGAACCAGTCATTAGGGCCTTCAACGATATTGGCATTACTGGTGCCCTTAATTGCGTTTTTAACGATGTTTGGGAAGGCAAAGGAAATGTTCCTGCTCAAATTAGTTTAGAAGATGTTGAAAAACAATTTTCAAAATATTTTGAATCGAACTGCGAAAATTTGAAAATTCACATTGGTTCGGCTTCTATTTTAACCGCTTCGAATGAATTACTAACTTTGTTCAATGACATTGCCATAAGGTATAATACCAGAGTTAATATTCATATGAGTGAGGGTATAGAATCCGTTGAGGCATGCCGTAAAAATCGAGGCACAACGCCAGTGCGCTTATTAGAAAATCTTGGTATTTTAAATGAACGCTGGAATCTTATTCACGCTACAACCGTTGATGAAGAAGAAATTAAACTAATTGCACGCTCTGGTGCATCAGTTATTCATTGCCCTGTCAGCAATGCAAAAACCGGTGTGGGTATTGCCCCAATGCTTGATTTTCACAAAAGTGGAGTGAACATTGCCATTGGAACAGATGCTTGTTCCAACAACAATACCAACAACATTTTGAACGAAGCATATTTCGCTACGCTGCTGCATAATGGCGTTCATAAGGACCCATTGGTTTTTAGTGAAGAAATTATTTTTGATTGGCTCACGACTAATGGATTAAAAATTATTGATTCACCTAGCAGTGGAAAAATTGAGGTTGGCCAACGGGCTGATTTATTATTGTGGTCACTGAAAGATCCATGTTTTGTGCCATTGCCTTACGGAAAATTACGTTCAGTATTAATTAACAATGCACCAGATGCTAAACCACACACAGTTATGCTTTCTGGAAAAAAAATTATAGAAAACTATATTTGTACCAATGATCTAGAGAAAATTGCAACGGATGCTATTCATGCATGGGTAAGAAGGGGACTCTATAGTGAGTCCCCTATATCTACTCCTTAAATTCTAAAATATCGCCGGGCTGGCAATCCAACGCATGGCAAATGGCTTCTAGGGTAGAAAATCGCACCGCTTTGGCTTTACCTGTTTTTAAAATCGATAAATTTTGAATGGTAATGCCAACAGTTTCTGCCAAATCTTGCAGCTTTATTTTACGACGAGCCAGCATAACGTCTAAGTTTATAATAATAGGCATAAAATACTCCTTAAACAGTTAGCTGGTTTTCTTCTTGAAGCGCCTGTGCTTCTTGCATGACCAAGGAAATTACAACAAGCAAGAGCCCCAAAAAAATTGATTCGAAGTTCGGAGTACCAAGACTTACGCTAATCCATCTGTGTCCAGGAGGGTTTGATAGCGTTGCTGTAAGCACCATAAGGGTTTGTGCAATAGGAATAAAAAAGATTCCATTTAAAAAGGCTAGCCAACCAATTTTTTTATAAATTTTTGTGTTTTCATGTGTAAAAATTCTCTTTTTCTCATAAGCCGCGAATAGTTTCTTTAAAAGAAAAAAACCAAGAATATAGGGAAGTGCTTCTAATAACTGAGCGCAGCATCCGATGGCTTTTGTAAGCGGTGATAACTGAATAGTGGCTAAATTTATAGATCCTTCTGGGGTTTGAATGGGTTGGATGAGTCGTCCATTGCGAATGGCATTATTTACGGGTGGCCATTCAATTAAAAGCCAAAAAAGAATGATATATGGTGCGGTGCTTACAGCTAGGCTGTGAAACATTTTTTAAGATAGCGGCTTAGTTTTTCTAGATTCGTCATAGAATGCTCAATGTTGTTTATAAGAGCATTGTACGCAAAGAAATTTTTTAGTCAATAAAAACTTATTGTTTATCGTTAAATAATTATTGTTTACTTCGCGTTTGGTGGTTTTGCTAAGCAACTGATATGTTCAGGTAACCCAACTGTATTGCGCAGTTTTTTAAAAAATCACTAGAAACCACGATATTAAAATCGTTAAAAGCAATATCACTTTTTTGGCATAAGGCGATAAATGCTTTAATGGCTTGTTCTGATTTTAAAACTACAGATTCAATATTTCCATTTTTTAGTGATTGTGCAATTTCCGCAGCAAATTTTTCTACTGGTTCTGTTTTGTATAAAAGAATTTTTAACATTTGAAAGCCAAATTTAGAAAGCTCTTCGGCTATGTCATGGCGTAAATGCTCACCACACCCGAAAACAATTGCACCATCTATTGGATCAAGATTATTTTTAATCCAGTTAATTAAATTGAGCGCAGAAGGGTAGGGCTTATCTGAAGGTGATGAACACTCTATAAAACCTACACTCTTAGCTGCTGTTGCCGTAGCTACGCCCACACCATACACGGGAATGCTGCGATCCCAATCAGAATGCTCTAGGGCTAACGCTCCATTGGCGGATGTCAAAACAATTGCTTGAGGGGTAATGTCTAGTTGTTTTACAGGTAAAAATCCTACAGACAGCAGTGCTTGATGGTGTGCCACATATCCGCAACGTGCCCAAAATGCTTTCTCTCTGCTCGTGGGTGAACGAGTTTGGGTCAGTAAAATGCCATTGCTTTTAATCATTTCCATGTTTTAAGTATGGACATATTTACCGCTTAGAAAAAGGTATGTTTACGTTAGAATTTTATTTTTCTGTACAATTTTACAAAACTCTGTGATATTACGCGCATAGCAGATTCAACAAAAGGTCATGCCATGGATTGGGATAGATTAAGAGTTTTTCATATCGTTGCACAAGCAGGAAGTCTAACAGATGCGGGACATGCGTTGAATGTTAGTCAGTCCGCAGTTAGTCGACAAATTAGCAGTCTTGAAACCAATATTGGCGTTAGCTTGTTTAATCGTCATGCTCGAGGTCTGGTCTTAACTGAGCAAGGCGAGCATCTTTTTAAAATCACGCGCATTATTTTTGCACACGTCAACGCGATTGGCACAATTATAAGCGAATCACGAGATGGTTTATCAGGCAGCCTAAGAGTAGCAACGACCATAGGTATTGGATCAGTCTGGTTAGCCTCAAGGCTTAAAAAGTTTATGCAAAACTATCCAAAACTACGACTAAATATTCAGCTGACTGATGATGATGTTGATTTTACAATGCGCGAAGCAGATGTCTCTATCAATTATCATGAAGCTTCTCCAACTGATGATGTTGTTCAAAAAGAACTCGCGAACATTCGTATGAGCGTATACGCCAGCAAAGAGTACATTCAAACTCATGGAATGCCTAAAACTCCTGAAGAACTTGATCAACATAAATTGGTTGCTTTTGGAGAATCTGGGGCTCCAGCTTCAAATGCGAGCTGGTTATTGCGTTTTGGAACAAAACCTGGGGTGTTGCGTGTACCATATCTATCAATTAACAATGCATATGGAATGCTTCAGGCTGTAAAAGCAGGGATTGGTATCGCAATTCTAGCTGATTTTATAGCAGCTGATCATGATGATTTAATTGAATTATTTACTGATATACAAACACCAACAATGACAATGTATTTCACTTATCCTAGTTCGTTAGATGGTTTAGGGCGTATTCGTGCTTTGCATGAATTTATTAAGTCAGAATTGGTAAAAAAAACAAAATAATTTTTTGTTTGATAGAACAGTCAATTAACTTGTGGTTATTGTTTCGAAGTACTTTTTCAACAATTGGTAATTAAGGGTATGGCCAGGATTACAGGCCTCGTAGTGGCCAATTAATACATATTCTGCTAATGCCATATCACCAATAGCATCCAACAATTTATGTCGAACTAGCTCGTCACTATACCGCAAGCCATCTTCATTCATGACAGCACCTTTGTGAATAACAACCGTGTTGTCTAAGGATGCGCCTTTAGCAAGACCTGCAGCCCATAATTTTTGAGCGTCTTCATAAAAACCAAATGTTCTGGCTCTGGAAATAAGTGTTGTGAAATCGTCTTCATTGTATGAAAATTGCTGGAATTGTTCCTGTGTTAAATCTTCATACCTGTCAGTTGGAGTGAATTTTACACTAAATAGATTCTTATCGTATGGGCTTAATTGGGCCCATCCGTTTTCATTTTCGACTCTTATTGTTGTGGAAATTTTCAAAGTGTGACGATGCTTCGATTGACGAACTGTTGTTGTTTCTAAAATACCCTTACAAAACTCTTCAGAACATCCATCCATAATAGGTACTTCCGGGCCATCAATAGTTATGAGCGCATTTGTAATTCCTGTTCCGTAAAGAGCAGCTATAATGTGTTCAACCGTTGCCACAGATACACCTGAAGAATTTGTAATAGTCGTGCACATGTTTGTGGTGCTAACCATTTGCCAATTAGCTCGAATGCGATTTGGTTGGTCTTCAATGTCTGTACGTTCAAAAATAATTCCGTGGTCAACTGCTGCAGGGTGCACAATCATGCAAACAGCTTTTCCTGAATGCACACCAACCCCGTGAAAAATGACAGGGCTTGATACAGTATGCTGATTGATAAAATCTCGGCGCGAAAGTGCTTTTTTTGCGTGCAGATCTGCAGCAATTATGTCAGGCAAAGTATTAGATTTATTATTAGCTACAGAATGCATCAGTTCTCCACTAGTGTATGATGCCTTAAACCTAGTGTCGATTTCAAATAAAGATATATTACTAAATTTTACCTTTTGAAGAATTTATCAAGCAAAGTTTTCCAAAATTTGCTAAATCTATAAATGATGACGGATATAATTTTCAATTTAGATTCTATTGCAGATGCAGCAAAGCATGTTGTTAGCAAGTTAAGGCCTAAGTTGCCATTTTTGCTGTATGGTGAAATGGGTGCAGGTAAAACTACGTTAACAAAACATATTGTCGCTGCGTTGGGATATCAAGCAGAAGTCACAAGTCCTACTTTCACAATTATGCAACCTTATTTAACCAGTGCAGGTACACTTTGGCACATTGATTTGTATCGTATGAATGATGAACATCAGATTGAAGAGCTTGGACTTGATGAGCTAAATATACAGGATATGATGATTATTGAATGGCCAGAACGTTTGGGTGATAAAATATTTTCTAAATATTTGAAAGGAACACTGTTGGTTCAATCTGATGACAGTAGAAAGCTTACTTTGGAGGCTAAAGAATGAATCAACGCATTCCTTATTTTTGGGGGCAATATGACCACTTTGATAAACAATTTCTTACAGCTGATTTTTCGCCTCGTAAATATTTTCGCTGGCAAGCTGGAAATACTTCTTTAGTCTTAATGGATTGTCCTGATTTGAGCTCTTTAAAAGCATTTATAGAAATAGGGCAACATTTAACATCGCACGGTCTTAGTGCACCAGAAATTATAGAAGCAGATACAGAAAGCGGTTATCTTCTTTTAGAAGATTTTGGTGACGCAACTTTTACAAAAGTTTTGCAAGAAAGTCCTGGTAGGGAACATCAAATATATAAATCTGCAGTTGATGTTATTGTACATTTACAGGAACGTAATGAAAATCCCTTACCTTTTTTAAAGGCATATACTGTTGATTTCGGTCTAAATAAAGTGAAGCAATTTCTGACGTATCATTATCCAAAAGTGATGAATGATGAGGTCTCAAGCCCAGTTCAAGATGATTTTATTGGTGTTTGGACAAAAGCTTTGGAATTAGCTTTGCAAACAAAAAAAAATATTTTTTTGCGTGACTATCATGTGGATAATTTAATGGATTTGCCAGAGCGATCAGCTCCTAAAAATATAGGATTACTTGACTTTCAAGATGCAGTCTGGGCACCAATAGCAGGTGATTTAGTTTCCTTGTTGGGAGATGCCAGACGCGAGGTGTCAACTGAATTGACTAACCTTATGTGGAAAAGATTTTTAGATGCTCATCCCAAAGGGGATCATCAAGAAATTTATGTAGCTGGCAATATTTTAAGTGCAGTACGGCAAGTACGCATTCTTGGACTTTTTACTAGAGCAGCAACTGAACGTGGTGATAAAAGATTTTTGAATCGAATTCCTCATTTGTGGAATCTCTTTGAAAAATGCTGTGAAATTGAAGAACTGAAACCAGTTAAGCAATGGTTTGACCTTAATGTTCCACTACAAAAACGAGTGATTCCAGCTATATGATGAATATTTCTTCAACAGCAATGGTGCTGGCAGCAGGTTTTGGAAAACGTCTTGGCGATATTACTAAAAATACCCCCAAGCCATTAGTTTCAATTGGTAATACGTGCTGCTTAGATCTTTCGATCAATGCACTGAAACAGGCAGGGTTCAAACGAATTATTATTAATACGCACTACCTAGCAGATCAAATTGAAGCCCATGTAAAAAGCTATACCGATTTAGAAATATTATTAAGTTATGAGCCAATCCTGCTTGAAACAGCAGGAGGAGTGCGTAATGTTCTAACAGAATTTGGTGAAAAACCATTTGTAGTAGTAAATGCAGATATGTATTGGCAAGATTCTAACCCATCAATCATCCATCGCATGGTTGATGCTTGGCAAGAAACTGATGATTTTTGCTTAGCGGTTACACCGTTGAAAAATGCGCTTGGTCATTCAGGGAAGGGGGATTTTGTTATTGAAAATGGGTTGTTGCGTAAACCAAATGAAGATGATTTACCATCAAGTCGTTACATCTATATTGGTGTTCAGCTTATTAACCCAATAGTGATAACACAATTAAAGATCGAACCGTTTGCTTTGCCAAACCTATATTGGAAAGCCTCAGAAAAAAAATCCCTAAGAGGTGTTGTGTTTGACGGTACTTGGATAGATGTTGGTAATGTTGAAGGGTTAGCCTTGGCTAGAGGACTCACGATTTAGTTATCCATAATTAACCAATTCTTAATGCGCAATATGAGACTATAAAGATGCTAAAAAAGTATCTTGTGTATCATGAACTGTATATTTTTTTTATTAGTTTTGCTTGTTAATATTACCTATGCAGGTGTGGATGTGCAGGCTGAAAAATTTTCAAAACGTATAACTTCTTCTCAACAGTCATATTGGGCTCAAGAAGAACAAGAAAAACTAGAAAAACGAAACAAAAAATTTCGGTTAGGTAGTGGAATTAAGAAGGAAGGAAGCAGTAGTAAACCTAAATTAGTACAAATGACAACATCCTCAGTAGAGGAAAAAATCAACCTAAGCAAGGAACCATCTCGCTATAATCCAGAAAGTAACAATGACCTGAAGCCTTTGCCTAAAAATACTCATAAACTTATTTCACAAATAAGGCGACCTGACTATTTGCCTCAGCACCAAACTAAAATTAGTCATATTCTTACTCGCAAGCCTTAATGAAAAAAAATACTTTTTCCACATTTGTTAATAAAAAATTTAGCAAAGTTAGTCACAATAAAATAAAACAACACTATAATTTCTGTGAAATCAACAAGCGCTTTTGACAAATTAGACTTCTTAAAGCCGCTACAGCGGGCTCGCCTTGCTACTGTTGCGGCTGAAGAAACTATTATGTTTGGTGATATTATTTTTAAAGAGGGTGCTGATTCAGATTTTTTTTATGTATTGGTATCAGGGAAAGTTGAAATTCGAAACAAAATTCGAAATGAAATTATTAAGCAAAATGATTTTTTTGGCACAGAGGTGCCTTGTGGCATTGAGCAATATCTTTTTACAGCGACAGCTTTAAGTAAGTGCAAAGTTTTGAAAATTAAGAAGGACACACTATACGACACAATCGATCAGATGGATTTGCAAAAATTTCAAAAAAGATTTTTACAAAATTTTATTGGTGCATTTTATCCAAAGAAATTTTTGGTTTTTCAGAAAGGTCTTATTGAACGTTTATTCACACAAGCAAATCGATTTTGGGTTGATGGACTAGGCTGGATTCTTGCAGCAATAGTGCCATTTATTGTTTATTTTTTCCTCAATAAAACTACCATGAATTACCAAAGTCAGGTCTTTTTATCTATTCTATCTGCTTGGTCAATCATTGCTTCCTTTCGTTTGATGTCAGATTACGTTGCAACAATGGCAACAATTTTTCTGCTAATTGGTGGTGGTATTGTTAAAACAAAGGTTATATTAGCAGGCTTTAGTTCAGGTAATTTTATTGTAGCCTTAAGTCTTTTAGGACTTTCAAGTGTGCTGGTTTCATCGGGCATCATTTATAGAGTAATGATTAAAATTCTGAAATTTTGCCGTCCAAGTTATTTTGGAGACAACCTTATTATGCTTAGCATAGGAGGGTTATTAACCCTTGGTGTTCCATCGTTTATGTTACGTGTGAATATGATGAAAATTTTTTATCATGACACGCTTCATATTCGTAATTTATCAGACACTTCAACGCAAGCTCAAGCGTTAGGTTTTAGTGCTTACTGCGGAGCAGGAATTTTTTCTCAGAGTATACTAAGTGCTTCTATGATGCATTTTATTTTATTAGGGTTGTTTTGGGGGCAATATGCAACTCAATTTGACTGGTGGGGGTGGTTATTTGCATCTCTAGGACCGCTTGCGGTATTGCTACTTGGGTATCTTATTTTGGTAAGCTTTTATTTTGGTAAAACATCTTACCCCCAAATAGAAAATGACAAATTCCGCAATGCTCATTTGAAAAATATTTTGGACATTTTAGGTCCTGCATCTCCTACGGAAAAAGCATCATTTATTTGTATGTTTGGTGCAATTCTCAGTCTTGCAACTGTCAGTGTGCATGGTATTGCACCAGATGTTATTTGCTTACTCATTTTACTGTTTTTATTTGTGTTTCAATTTATGAACGATAAAGGTTTTCAAACGCGTATAAAATGGGATTTTTTAATTTTTATGTGTGGACTTTCGGGTATTGCATTCGCAGCTAACGACGTTGGGCTTATAAGCTGGTTGGAAGACAATACCAGGTGGATGACGGATTATTTAAACCATCATTTTTTTGAACTGACGACTTTTCTTATTATTTTTTCAATGCTTGTGCAATTTATACTTCCACGAGATGTAAATATAAACATATTAAGCATTATGTTTATTCCCTTATTTCAAAAAAATGGTATGAACCCATGGATAGCTGTTTACATCATCAACACCATTGGAAGAATTTGGTTTTTTGAATATCAAGAACCTGAATATCGTATATTTGCAAAACATGGAAAAAATTATTCAGTTGATTTTGCTAAAAAGCTTAAGAACTCCCGTTTAAGGCTGAATATGTTTTACATTATTTCTCTATATGTTGGAATTTTCTACTGGAAGTGGATTGGGATTTTACCATGGTAGATAATCTGCACACTGCAAAACTTAAGTCAACAATTATCAGCATATTAAAGGGAGTTGTTTTTGCAAGTCTTTTAGGACTTTTAGTTTTGCATAATTTAAGCAAACCAAGAATTATGGTTATTCACAGCTATGAACCAACTATGGATATAGTTAAAGATTTTGATAATGGAACAAAAAAAGTTTTGGAAAATGAATTTGATCTGCTTATTCAAACTTATTACCTGAATATGCTTAATACAAATACGATCAAGCAAAAAATTAACGCAGGCACACAAGCAAGAGTTTCAATTGATCGTTTTAAGCCTGAAATTTTAGTTGCAGTCGGTGATGAAGCACAGGAATTTTCTGCAAAATTTTATTTAGGAAAAAAAAACATAAGAGTAATTTTTGCAGGCGTGAAAGGTGATTTTAAAAAATTTGGGTACATACCTGGTCAAAACGTAGGTGGAATTATTGAAGTGCCTCAAGTCCAGGAGCTCAATTTATTAATAAATAGTATGTTTCCAGGAAAAAAAAACATTAAATTAGCTCACTTGGGTGATGCGTCGACAATTGTCAATTTAACGGAAAAAACTTTAATTCAACATGCGTGGAAAAATGTTAAGTTTCAGGACTCAATCATGGTTGATGATTCAGTAAGCTTTAAAAGAGCTGCTGCATTTTTTAATAAACATTACGATGTGCTTTTGATTTCAAGTTATAAGCGATTAAAAGATAGCTTTGATACTGACGATGAAATTGCTTCTGATGAAACAATGAAGTGGGTGACTGAAAATACTACTATTCCTATTATTTCAACAATGGGTTATGCCATTGAAGAGGGGGCTGGTGCTGCTATTGTATCATCGGCCTATGATCAAGGTATGTTAGCAATGCGTTCTGCTTTAAAAATGCTTAAAACAAAATCATACTTCCCTAATATAACTTCTAAGGTTTTATCTGTATTTCTTAATGATGATCATATACGTGAACGAAAGATTTTTATTCCCTCAATCTACAGGTCATTTGCAGCAGGTACGCAAAAATTATATGGACATGGTGCAGCTCAAGAGGGGGGGCTATGAATATACTTCTTGTTTTGATTTTGATGTGCTGTTCAGTGGAAGGCAGAATTCAGATTCGCCAAACGGGGTCATCAACAGTGTACCCGTTTGCAGTCAAAATAGCGCAAGAATTTTCTAAAAAAACAGGTCACATTTGCCCTTTTGTTCAAAGTACTGGTACTGGTAGTGGGTTTGCGGATTTTTCTCAGGTTCATAATGGTTTCGGATATGATATAATCAACGCTTCAAGACCAATTAACTCAAAAGAGCTTGCTAAATGTAAAGAATCTGGAAGGACTTCAATTTTAGAGGTCTGCATAGGTCATGACGGAATTGCATTTGCAGCTAAAAAAAACCTGACGGGTTTTAATGCCCTGCGCCTAAAAGACATCTCAACAGCGGTTGCAAAAAAAATTACTAATAGTAAGGGAGAAATAGTTGATAATCCCCACCAAAAATGGAATGAAATTAATTCCAGCTTACCAAATTTACCCATTCGCATTCTAATCCCTTCAAAATTTCATGGTTCACGTGATGCTTTTGAAGCAATGGTGATGCACGGAAAAGAAGTTCGAAGTGGGCCCGAGCTACGAGAAATTAATGATTATGAAGCTGCTGATAATCACCATCTACTTTTTGATTTTCTGGACAATAACCCAACTACACTGGCTTTTGTTGCGGCTAATTTATTGGATGGTTACGCAGAAATTAAAGCAATGCAAATAGATGGAATAGAGCCTACTTATTCAACCATTCAAAATGGTACTTATCCAATGGTGCGTAAGCTATTTATTTATGTTAGAGACAATAAAACAGGGGGTTTGCAAGATTATATTGATGAATGGCTAAGCTCAGCTGCTATTGGCAAAGATGGCTATCTTACCAAAATGGGACTGATTCCTCTTTTGGAGGGGGTTGAAAAGCGCAGAAAACTCTGATTTTTTAGTTGGCACAAATTTTGCATAGTTTAAGCAAAAGGAGGTGTCATGAATAAGTTTTTAATAGCGTTGATCTTATGTTGTTTAGCTTTATCTGCAAACCCACAATATAATTCATTTATTGCAATGCAAGAAAATGCTCATGGTATTCCAGCACATTTATTAAGGGCAGTATCTCATGTTGAATCTGGTAGAGTAATAGGTGGTTCTGTTAATGCTTGGCCTTGGACTATCAATGTTGAGGGCAAAGGTTACATATTCAAAACGAAACAAGAAGCTATAAAAGCAGTTGAAAAATTTCAAAGAACGGGTGCTAAAAGCATTGATGTAGGAATTATGCAAATTAACCTACGTCACCACCCACATGCATTTCGTAATCTTGAAGAAGCATTTGATCCTCAGCTAAATATTGCCTATGGCGCTAAATTTTTAAAGCAACTATTTCTTCAGCATAAAAGCTGGAACTTGGCTGTTGGTCATTATCATTCTGCTACTCCTAAATTTCACAACGCATATAAGCAACGTGTTTTAAGTGGTTGGATGAAACTTTGTGGTAGCAATAAAAAAGACGGACCTCGTTTAAAACAAACAGTTATGCAATTTGATGATATTTCTGATATAGACGATGTGCCGAAAATAACAAGAAAAACCACACCAAGAGATATTCGATCTTTTGCTAAGGTTAAGAAGGTTTATTATTCTTTAAACGGGAATGGACCTGCTCATTCTATAAGCACTGAAAAGTCTAGTTATGCGTTGGACAACGCGTCTGGCCGTCAATATTATTCTTTGGATTAGGTATTAGTAACATCAAGTGGTTTTATCTTGATTATTTGAACTAAAAAGTCTATATTAATAAAAATTATACTATTTGGTCCATTTTGATTCTTGCTCCTTACCTATCGATGGCGCAGTCCTATGTGCGTCTTTTAGCGCCATTAGCAGAAGTTGTCATTCATGACATTGCAACCAATTCCATTTGCTTTATAGAAGGGCACTTGTCTAACCGTAAAGTGGGTGATCCATCATTTTTAGATATTGATCTTAAATGTCTAGAACAACAAATTGATCAAGTAGTTTATCCCAAAGTTAATTTTGATGGAAAGCTAATTAAATCAGTTTCACTGCCCATTAAAGATGATGACTGTATCCTTGCAATCATGTGCCTTAACGTGGATGTGTCTGTTTTTTCTCAAATGCAGCAGCTAGCACAAGCATTTTTGCTTCCTTCAACCAAACAACCAGAAACGCTTTTTAAAAATGACTGGCAAGAAAAAGTTCACCAATCACTGTATCAGTGGCTAAATGAACACCATCTAAAAATTGAATCTCTAACCAATGTACAAAAAAAGAAAGTCGTTCAAGAAATGTACACTCAAGGGGCATTTTATGAAAAAAAAGCTGCTGACTATATCGCCAGTATTTTAGGTTTAAGCCGCGCATCAGTCTTTAATTATTTGAAAAAAATCAGAGGAAATTATGTTTAAAACATTTAAGTTAGAAGAATATTTAGCACGCTACGAATTTAGCGCTCCTTACTTAATGTGCAGTTCTGACCCTCAAACTATGCTTATGAAAGATGTGTTGGCATTAGCTTCAACGCAAGAAAATGAAATGTGGGATAACTTATCACTTTCTTATACAACTCCTGAAGGTCACCCAATTTTGCGTGAAGCCATTGCAACGCAAATGTATCCAGGTTTTGAAAAAGATCAAATTTTATGTTTTGCAGGAGCCGAGGAAGGCATTTTTTGCACTCTATTTGGAATAGTTGAACCAAGTGATCACGTTATAATCATCACACCGTGCTATCAATCTTTGTTAGAACTACCCAAAGCAAAAGGCTGTTCAATTACAACCATTGATTTACAAGAAAGCAACAATTGGCAACTAGATTTAAACGCTATAAAAGCAGCGATAAAACCCAATACAAAATGGCTGGTAATGAATTTCCCTCATAACCCTACTGGGCAAGTGATTTCTCCCAGTGATCTGACTAAACTTGTCCAAATTCTTGACGCTCATGGCATATGGTTGTTTTGTGACGAAGTCTACCGCTTAATGGGCGCATCTGACACCGTATGGGCTGACCCAGCTGCGTGTGTTTATCCAAAAGCATTATCCCTTGGTGTTATGAGTAAATCCTTTGGAATGGCAGGATTGAGAGTTGGTTGGATAGCTTGCCAAGATAAATCCATGCTTAAAAAACTAGAGCATGTAAAATACTATATATCCATTTGTAATAGCGCGCCGTCGGAAATTATTAGCTTAATTGCGTTACGCCAAAAAGACATGATTTTGAGTCGTATTAACGAGACTGTGAATCACAATTTACAGTGCATTGATGAATTTATGAAAACTCATGCTGAGCATTTTTCTTGGGTTCGTCCAAAAGGCGGATGTGTTGGGCTTATCCGTTATAAGCAACCTGAATCAGTTGATGATTTTTGTTACAGGTTGGTGCAGTCAGAAAGGGTGCTTTTAATGCCAGCCTCTATTTTTGATATGACCTCAAACCATTTTCGTATTGGTTTTGGACGTCAGAATTTCCCAGATGTGTTGGATAAATTAAAGGCATCATTAACATGACAAAGGTCTATAATATTGACCAGATTAAAGATGTAATTGATATAAAGCGAGATTTTATTGAGCTTGTTCAATCACAAAAACAGGTTTTTAGCAATTTTTCATCTGGGCATATTACTATTCCTGTGCCTATACAAATGCGATTTCCAAAAGCCCAAGGTGATTGTCACATCAAGGCAGGGTTTAAAAAAAATGGTGATATGTTCATTGTTAAAATTGCCACCGGATTTTATAAAAATAGTGCGAAGGGTTTGCCTGGGGGGGATGGTGCTGTACTTGTGTTCTCACAAAAAACAGGATTTCTGCAGGCGATTTTATGTGATGGTGGATACCTCACAACTTTGCGTACCGCAATAGCAGCATGTGTTGCAGCGAAAATAACGCCGTGGGATATGCAACACGTTGGTATTATTGGAACGGGGCAGTTAGCGATTCAAGTTTTGGAATTAATGCTGCTTTTATATCCTCAAGCTGATTTTAGAATATGGGGAAGATCTGTTCAAAAAACCAAAGCAGTTGCTGCCACATATCCCGGTGTGAAAATCTGTGAATCGGTTCAAGAATTAATGCAAAATGGTGGTATTGTCATTACCACAACTGCCAGTACAAAGCAATTATTGATCTGGCTTATGTGAATGAAAAAACTCATATCATCGCCCTTGGTGCTGACGAAGTTGGTAAACAAGAATGTGACCCACGGCTATTTCAATCAGCTGCTATTGTAGTTGTTGATAGCAAAGAACAAGCTGTTCGACTCGGCGATACGTTTCATGCAATCCAATCTGGGTTTATGAATATTGAAAAAACAGAAGAACTAGGAAATGTTATTCAAAAGTCTGTATCGGTTGATTCGAATCTTATCATTACTGATTTGACGGGAATAGCGGCTCAAGACATTGAGATAGCAGAGTTTGTGTTGAGGAGGCTGAAATTAATATAAAAACATTTGAAAATAATATAACTTCTATTCATGGCGAAGAGGGAAGAAAATGGATGTTGAATTTGCCTTTGCCTTTGCCTTTAAAGATAAATGACCTTGCCTCGCAGTGGCATCTGTCAGACCTTAAACCGGTTAAAAATCTTTCATACAACTATGTTCTTTCTGGCTTTCAAAGAGAAAATCCCATTATTTTAAAGTTGAGTCTTGATACCAAAGGTTTGAGCATTGAAGACGCTGCTCTAAAAGCATTAAAAGGTCATGGTGTAGTTGATGTTATAGACCAAGCAGATGGAGCTTTACTGATTGAACGTGCCATTCCAGGGCATTCGTTGAAAGAGTTTTTTCCAAATCGTGAAGCTGAAGCCATCGCAATTGCAAGTGAAATGATTAAAAAACTTCACAGCGTACCAAGGATAAATCAAAAAGGGTTTCCAACTATCAACGATTGGCTCGCCGCTTTAGATAAACCATGCGAACAGCTTGGCCAAAATTTGATTAAAGCAAGAACGTTGCGTGATGAATTACTAAACACTACCGATGCTCCCATTTTGCTGCATGGCGATTTACATCACGATAATATTTTAGCCCATGACAACAATTGGAAAGTTATTGATCCGAAAGGTGTCATTGGTGAGCTTAGCTATGAGGTTGGATGTTTTATAAGAAACCCTTTGGACGATTTGCCGAGCCACCCTGATAGCTTAAACATTATAACGAACAGAATTAATACCTTTTCTAAGAATTTAAATCTTGATCCAGATAGAATTGCCAAGTGGTGCTTTGTGCAGACTGTTCTTGCAACTGTGTGGGCTCTGGAAGATAATATCAATCTAACCAGCTTTAAACATTTAATAGAACTTTTTAATAATAAGCTAATGGTTGAATAAATCTAAAAAGGCTTAAATATGAAATACAAGATCTTAATAGGGGATAATGATGGCTCAATTAGTGCAAAAGTTCTTTTACCAAATGTTGAAGAACAATGGGTAGTGCCGACTTTAACTTTTGAGAGCTAAACAATTTTGAAGATCATGCATTGAAAAATAATTACAGTCTTTGTAAGATAATTGAAGTTTTTTATTTCTGAAATGCAATGCGTTTAGTTTTTAAATTTTTGTTCGTAGTGGTAATGCCCTCGATGGATGTTTTTGGATCCGTGGGGCTAATTAGGGATGCTGTTGTTATTGTTGGGAATTGCCGTACAGCAGGTGGTGTTCTTCCACATGTTTGGGATATTGTTGGCCAGGGGGCTGCGGATTTTTCGCATCTAAAAAGCTTTCCTGAAAAAAGAGTGGTAAGTGTAGATGTTGCTCCGCTTGACTTAGTAAACAAATACCGCTTTGAGCATGTTACAGGTGATTTTCGCACCACCAAATCTTTTGCTTTAGATTCGCAAAAAACAATTATGCTTGAATGGTTTCCTGCTCACTCTCCAGATAACATCAGCGAAATTGTAATGGTTCAAGCACTTGAAAAAGCATTTACGCTTTTAAAGCCAGGAGCAAACCTGATTATAGATCACAATCCTTATTTTTGTGTTGGCCCCAAAAACGAAATAGAAAATCTGCAAAGGATCCACCCTTTTTCTTTATTTTTAACTCCCAAAGAGCTTCACCTGATGAAGGCGTATTTAAGGTTAGCAGCAGGTGGTGCCACTATTTTGGAAGAAGAGAGTGCAGTAGGCCCGTCTTTAAAAACCACTAGTGCTATTTTCCCAAATGAGACAGAACTAATGTTAGCTGAGTATATATATGGTTTGGTTAAACCTAGTAAGGATAGAGAGATGTTTAGAAAAATATTCTTTGATCCTAAGGGTCACATGTTTATTTGGGCTTATCATTCGTTTTCACGAGCTGGCTTAATGATGGAAACATTAAGAGAAATTGGATTTGATACCAAAGGTGCTAAGCCAAGGTTTGAAAAAGTAAGTCCTTATACAAACAGAATGTATGCATGGTTCATTGAAGCAATAAAGCCTGATAGAGATTATTAAAGAGTCTGCCGAGATAACGTAAGAAAATTCAATAAAAAAAAGTCAATTTACAAAGTGGTGCTTTGTGCAGACTGTGCTTGTAACTGTGTGGGCCCTGGAAGATAATATCAATCTAACCTCTCTAAAGATTTAACAGAAATTTTGGATAAGCTAACTGTTGAATAGATCTGAAATGGCTTAAATATGAAATACAAGATCTTAATATGGGATAATGATGGCACAGTAACTGGTTCAAAAAATCCAAATGATGGCTCTGTTAATGCAAAAGTTATTTTACCAAATGTTGAAAAAACAATGGGTAGTGCTGACTTTAATTTTATTATTTCAGGATATAAGTCTCCTGAAAGCGAGTCTCAAAATTTTGATCCAGAAAAAATAACAGCAATATTTATTGATCTTATGAGTAAACTTCCAATCAATGCGGCTGCTTTTTCTCCTAGTATTGGAGGTATTGCTTGTTACGTTGTGATTAAACGTTTTGACAATAGTATTTATATTAAAAAAGCTCACGAAGATCCCCGTTATAGAGAATTCATTGGTCAATTTAAAAAGCCTGGAATTGGAATGTTTGTTGTAATAAAAGACATTGCCCAAGAAGAATTCGGTCTAACTGTTGATAAAAACAGTAGCGTTATGATTGGTGATACGTGGCATGATGAAATAGCTGCAAAGGACTTCGGAATTTCTTTTGTTGACGCAAAAATGCTTCATGATTCTGGATTGTATATATTATCTTAGCTAAATCATTTTCCGTAAAAATACTTTGATTTTTCACGTGGCCAATCTTTCGTTAAAATTTTAATTATACGTACATAAACCAAACTGCCGAGCAAGTCATGGCAACAATTTATCGCAAGGTCTTGGGGTATAATCCCTTAAAAGATTCAGTATATATGTCTCCTAGGATGAGACGCTATTTTCAAGACAGATTATATAATGAGTTGCAGAAAGTGCTTGAGGAAGAGCATTTGCTTTCTTTGTCATTTCCAGAAGATGCAAACCGCGAACCAGATTTTGTTGATCAAAGCACTATGGATGGTTTGCGTTTTAATCATCATATGTACCAGGAACATGAACAAAATCTTCGTCATGAAATAGAGGCTGCGCTGCAAAGATTGGCCGACGGTAGTTTCGGGTACTGCGTCGCTACAGGAAAGCCTATAGGTATTCAAAGGCTTACCGCAACTCCTTACGCAATGTATTGTTTTGATGTGCAAGCAGAAAAAGAAGGTTACCGGCAAAGCAGCTGGGGGTAGGGGCTATGTTTTCTGTTTCTCGTGATTAATTAGCCATTTTTTGCGAGAAATTCCTCCCCCATATCCGCCAAGTTCACCATTAGTGTTGATGATGCGGTGGCAAGGAATAATAATGGCAAGTTGATTGGCACCGTTAGCGTTAGCTACTGCTCGATATGCTGTTGGTTTGCCCATTGCTGCGGCTTGATCTGCATAACTTCTTGTTGTGCCAAATGGAATGCGTATAAGTTCTTCCCAAACAAGTTTTTGAAAAGGGCTTCCCATAAGGTGGATTGGTGTTTTGAAATTTTTTAACTTGCCCTCAAAATACAGCTTTAGTTCTGTTTCAATTGATTTAATGGGGTCAGTAATACCTGGAATAATGGCAGATTTTGTTTTTATGCGAAGTCGTTCTATTTCACGCTCTAGGCCACGTCGTTCAACAAATTCCAACAGGTATAAAGCCTGATCATCGGCAATTACAAGCATAGGGCCAAGGGGGGAATCTAACCAAGATGCTTTTAGGACATTATGGTGATTCTTAAAATTAGTAGGTGCTGCACCCATGATTTTGGAAAATGCATCCCTGAAGCCACTGCTTGATTCATAACCTGTTTCTAATTGCGCATCAGTCACTGTTTTTCCTTCTCTAATTTGTTTCATTGCAATTCCCATTCGACGTGCACGGGCATATTCAACAAATGTCATATCAAATCTTTTTTTAAATTGGCGACGTGCTGTTGATGCATCTACACATAGTGCATCGAAATCACGTGTCTTCCAGCGTTTCTCAGGATTGGCTTCAACAGCATCAACAAGGATACGTACCAAATCTGAAACATGATTGGGATGAGACAGAGGACGACAGCGCAGGCATGGCCTAAATGAAGCAAGTAATGCCTCTTCAGCTGTTTGATAGAATTCACAATTTTCAAACTTTGGCTTTCGCGCGGGGCACGTTGGGCGGCAAAACACTCCCGTTGTTTTAACGCCTACGTAAAATACACCTTCATATTCAGCATTCTTATTGAGTAGTGCCTTGTAAAATTCTTGTGTTATCTCATTTGTTAACATTTTCATCTGATTCACCAGAAGCTTAGCAGCTTTGATACATCATAATGATTTTAAAAAAACCTGCGACCGAAAATCAGGCATTGATTTTTTTATTAAGAAATCACTATGTCAATTCCAGACTAAATCAACATGTTCACAAAATCTAAAATTGTGTTTGCAATGCCAAAAATAATTTTGTGAATTTGACTGCTGAATATCATTAAGGCACCTATCACAATTACTAAGCCAAATCGTTCAAAGAAATAAAATAATTTATGATTCTGTGGCAAAAAGCAGGTGATCATTCGTCCACCATCAAGTGGTAAAATTGGCAATAAATTAAAGGCAGCCAAAATCACGTTAATCTGTATAGCTGCATTTGCTACCTCAAGGTTAAAAATTCCTATTTTCCACAGAATACTTGCGGTAAGGGCTAAAAGTATGTTCATTAAGGGGCCTGCAAATGCTACGCAAAATACGCCAAATCGTTGCGGCCTAAGGTTCATAAAATTGACCGGTACAGGTTTTGCCCAACCAATTAAAAACGGGGCGCCTGTGAAAAACAATAAAAAAGGTAAAATTATTGAACCCATGGGGTCAATATGCTTAATTGGATTCAAGCTTAAACGACCTGCATATTGAGCCGTGCGATCACCAAAAATATAGGCCATTAAACCATGGCTAAGCTCGTGAAGTGCGATAGCTACCACCAAACATGTGATTTTTAGTAAAATATCCATAATTTTCCATCTTATATATTTAAAAATTAGCAAAAAGTAATTTTATTGTCGCATTAAGTTTGCTTACACATCTTTTTTATGAATTTCAAGACTTGAAATACAATTTTTTTTGCATATTAATAGGAACACCATCTGATATCAGAAATGTACCTCATTCTTAAGCTTTTGCCAAAGAATTGTACTTTTTGCATCATTTAGTGAGTGCATCTTAATATTTAAGCAGTGAGGTTTCAATGAAAATACACCGTCGTTTTACGGTCGCAGGACAGTCCCCATATGAAGGAATTGATTTCCGCTTAACTACCAGCGAAATTAAAAATCCAGATGGTTCGGTTGTGTTTCTTCAGGAAAACATTGAAGTGCCTGCACATTGGTCGCAAGTGGCAAGTGATGTCATTGCCCAAAAATATTTTCGTAAAGCTGGTATTCCAGATGATTTAGTAACCGTAAAGGAAGATGATGTTCCCGTTTGGCTTCAACGTAGAAAAGCAAAAGCAGGGAGCTCTGTTCGTAGTGAAAGATCTGCAAAAGAAGTTTTTAGTCGTTTGGCAGGAACTTGGACTTACTGGGGATGGAAAAATGGGTATTTTGACTTAGAAGAAGACGCACGTACATTTTATGATGAAATGCAATACATGCTATGCATGCAGGTTGCAGCACCAAATTCACCACAGTGGTTTAACACTGGTGTCTATTGGGCTTATGGTGTTGATGGCCCTGCTCAAGGACATTTCTTCGTTGATGAAAAAACAGGTCAGCTAAAGCAATCAACATCTGCATATGAACGTCCACAACCACATGCGTGTTTCATTCAATCGGTAAAAGATGATTTGGTTAACGACGGTGGCATTATGGACCTTTGGGTTCGCGAAGCCCGTCTATTTAAATACGGGTCTGGCACAGGGTCTAACTTTTCAAATTTACGTGGCTTTGGTGAAAAGCTATCTGGTGGTGGTTATTCTTCAGGTTTAATGAGCTTTTTACGTATTGGTGACCGTTCAGCTGGTGCTATTAAATCTGGTGGAACGACAAGACGCGCTGCAAAAATGGTGGTGCTTGATATTGATCACCCAGATGTTATTAATTTCATTGATTGGAAAGTCATTGAAGAACAAAAAGTTGCAGCACTCGTTACTGGTTCAAAGTTAAACCAGCTTCATTTGAATGAAATTATTTCAGCTTGTATTAATAATGATCTTAAAGAAACAGATCGTTTTGATCCAAAAACCAACCCTGCGTTGAAAACAACCATTCGTGCTGCACGCGCTGTCCTGGTTCCTGAAAATTACATTAAGCGTGCTATTCACATGGCTCAGCTAGGGTACACTAGCTTCCCATTCCCATCTTATAATACTGATTGGGATAGTGAAGCTTATGGAACAGTTTCAGGCCAAAATTCAAATAACACAGTCCGCGTTACTAATGCCTTTTTAGAAAGTGTTTTAGAAAATAAAGAATGGAGCTTAACTTCACGTACAAATGGTGAAGCAGTTAAAACACTACCAGCAAAAGAATTATGGGATAAAGTTGGTTTTGCTGCTTGGGCATGTGCAGATCCAGGCATTCAATTTGATACAACCATTAACGAATGGCACACTTGCCCAAATAGTGGACGAATTAATGCATCAAATCCATGTTCTGAATATATGTTTATTGATGATACCGCATGTAACCTTGCTTCAATCAACCTTGTTACATTGTACAAAGATGGCCAGTTTGATATAGCAGCATTTGAACATGCTATTACCCTTTGGACAGTTGTTCTTGAAATTTCTGTGCTTATGGCGCAATTCCCATCTCGGGCTATTGCTCAGCTATCTTATGATTTTCGTACGCTTGGTTTAGGATACGGTAACCTAGGTGGTCTATTAATGGCTATGGGTATTGCTTACGATAGTCCAGAAGGTCGTTGTATTGCTGGAGCACTAGCTGCAATTCTAACCGGTGTAAGCTACAGAACTTCTGCGCTTATGGCAAAAGAACTTGGGGCATTTCCAGGCTACGCAAAAAACAAAGATGCGATGATACGTGTTATGCGTAACCACCGTCGTGCTGCGTACGGCGAAACTAAAAATTATGAAGAGCTATCAATTCTACCTGTTCCCCTTCGTGCAAGTGATTGTACTGTTCCAGGATTAATTGAAGCGGCTTGCCAAGCATGGGATGAGGCTGTTTCATATGGTGAACAGTTTGGTTACCGTAACGCTCAAACCACGTGTATCGCCCCAACCGGGACTATTGGATTGGTGATGGATTGTGACACTACAGGTGTTGAGCCAGATTTTGCTTTAGTTAAATTCAAAAAACTTGCTGGTGGTGGGTACTTTAAAATAATTAACCAAATGGTTCCTTCAGCACTGAAAGTCTTGGGTTATACTCCAGAGCAAATGCTGGAAATTTCTAATTATGCCGTAGGCCACGCATCACTTGAAAATGCACCTGCTATTAATCACACATCTTTAAAAGCAAAGGGATTTACTAATAAAGAGCTAACGGCAATTTCCACTGTGTTGAAATCAGCTTTTGATATCAAGTTTGTTTTTAATAAATACACTCTGGGTGAAGATTTTTGCAAAAGCACACTAAAGTTAACTGATGATCAATTATGTGATCCATCTTTTGATATGCTTACTCATCTTGGGTTTAGTAAACAAGACATTGAAGATGCCAACACATACTGCTGTGGTACAATGACTTTAGAAGGGGCGCCTCACTTAAAAATAGAACATCTTCCTGTTTTTGATTGTGCAAATCCATGTGGACGTATTGGGAAACGTTTCTTGTCTTTCGATAGTCATATTGAAATGATGGCAGCTGTTCAGCCATTTATAAGTGGTGCTATTTCGAAAACTGTGAACATGCCAGCTCAAGCAACTGTTGAAGATTGCCAATCAGCTTATATGAAATCATGGCGTCTTTGCCTAAAGGCAAATGCTTTGTATCGTGACGGTTCAAAGCTTTCTCAACCTTTAAGCAGCATAAGCTTTGATGAAGACGAAGCTGAAGAAATTGCACAAATGCCACAAACGCAAAAAGCCCAAGTGGTTGCTGAAAAAATTGTTGAACGTATTATTGAACGTGTTGTTTACGAATCAAAACGTCAAAAATTACCAAACCGTCGTGGTGGCTATACCCAAAAAGCTGTCGTAGGCGGGCATAAAATTTATATTCGTACTGGTGAATATATTGATGGAAAATTAGGCGAAATTTTCATTGATATGCACAAAGAAGGGGCTTCGTTCCGTTCTCTAATGCATAACTTTGCTATGGCTATTTCTATTGGTTTGCAATACGGCGTTCCGCTAGAAGAATACGTAGAAGCATTTACATTCACACGTTTTGAGCCATCAGGAATGGTTGAAGGAAACGATTGGGTTAAAATTGCAACGTCAATTCTAGACTACATTTTCCGTGATTTGGCTATTAACTACTTAAGTCGTCATGATCTTGCGCATGTGCAACCAAGTGACTTAACGCCAGACACAATTGGTGATAGAAGTGACTACATGGTTAATCGTCAGAATGAAAATGAAGAGCCATTATTAGTAGAAACAACGGTGAGTATTTCTGATGAGATCACTTCAATGGATGGATACACAGAAAGCGTTGAAGTTAAAGCCACAGGCACTTATGGAGCTTCAAATGTTGTATCTTACACTTCTTCATCAAAGCGAAAAGCAGAGAAATCTACCCAAGCAAAGCTGCAAGGCTACGAAGGTGATTCATGTGGTGAATGTGGCAACTTCACTATGGTGCGTAATGGTACGTGTTTAAAATGCGTAACATGTGGTTCTACTAGTGGTTGTTCTTAAAATACTTGGGATCTGTCCTGCTACTTACTAGCGGGACAGACGCAACGAAACTAATTAATTCGCTAGATTTACGCTAATACTATGACCTGAAGCATGATAGGAAAATGTATGGAACCACTCAACACAGAATTAGTTGTTATTCTAATTGCCTTATGCACCTATTTTTTTGCAGCAATTCCTTTTGGTTTGGTATTTGCAAAAATCGCTGGTCTTGGAGATATTAGAAAAATTGGTTCAGGCAATATTGGTGCAACAAATGTTCTTCGCTCAGGCAATAAAAAAATTGCAGCGCTGACACTGATTTTTGATGCATTGAAGGGTTCTTTAGCTGTGTTAGTTAGCTCGTACTTTATTCCGGGACATGAATATACCATTGGTTTTTTAGCAATCTTTGCTCACATTTTCCCGGTGTATTTAAAATTCAAAGGCGGGAAGGGTGTCGCTACGACTTTAGGAGTTTACTTAGCCTGGGACCCAACTTTTGGTTTGCTGGTTTTGACAACGTGGCTGCTTACCGCAAAACTATTTAAAATTTCTTCACTTTCTGCGCTTGTTGCAGCTTTATTAGCTCCATTCTTCGCCTATTTTCTTGGGGTTGATTCTTCTGTTATTCCATTTACAGCATTGATTGCAGCAACACTTTTGTATACCCATCGTGATAATGTTAGAAGACTTGTTAACAAACAAGAATCGGCTATTTCATAAAATATGGTACAGCTTACACACATTTATACTCGGTCTGGCGATAAAGGCAGAACTTCTCTCGGTGATGGCACAAGACGAAAAAAGTCTGATGTTCGCTTTGAAACCATTGGCAATGTTGATGAAGTTAATGCCTACTGTGGGTTAATTGCGGTAGAGTTACCGACAGTGCTTCAAAAACTAATCACGCATATTCAAAATGACTTATTTGATTTAGGGGCTGACCTGGCTGTTCCTCAAGGAGAGGCTCTGCGTATAGGTAGTAATCAAGTGGAATTCTTGGAAAAACAAATTGATACATTTAATGAAGCTTTGACTCCTCTAAATTCTTTTGTTCTTCCAGGTGGCACCAAAGCTAGTGCTTTAATGCATGTAGCACGAACAGTTGTGCGTAGGGCTGAGCGAAGCATGGTGCTTTTGAATGAATATGAGCTTGTTAATGGAAATGCATTAAAATATTTGAATCGGCTGTCTGACCTATTATTTGTTTTATGCCGTCACTTGAATGACAATGGAAAGCTAGATGTGCTCTGGGTTCCAGGGGCTAATAGGTAAATTATAAAATAGGGTTTTCACTCATACTTAAGTGGTCGGGACGAGAGGATTTGAACCTCCGGCATCCAGTACCCAAAACTGGCGCGCTACCAGGCTGCGCTACGTCCCGAACAGATTATACAATATCTAAAAAAAACCGTCTTGCCAAGAGAAATACTGAAATCACAACAAAAAAAGCATCACTTGAAATGTTTTTTATGCGGCTGTATACTCCGGCCAAACCTTCCAGCTTACACTTTATGATTAAAAAATTTCTTAAATTCATTGCAGTTATTTTGTTAGCTGTTTATTAAGCCTAGCAGGTGCAGGTCTCGATTCTTATTGTCAGCGTTCAGGGCAGCTATTTGAGTTACGCAAAGAGGTTTGGAATCATGAAGGGGATATTAAAATTCCCACATGCTTTTACATTTCCAGAAGAGATCGAAACAAATTCCCTAAAAATATCCAGCAAAGGATATTGCCTACAGACACAAAAAAATGGGTTTATAATTCCCAATTTAATATTGCGATAGAAAATACAGTTCAAGAAGATTATTTTACCGAAAAACTACTAGATTGCTTTATTTCCTTAACTGTTCCTATTTATATTGGTTGCCCAAATGTGCTTGATTATTTCGATCCTAAAGGTATTATCATCGTTCATTCGCTAAAGGAGTTACTGAAAGTTACTAACTCTCTTACGCCTGCAATATATCAGCAAATGCTGCCTTATCTACGAGAAAATAAAAAACGTGCTGAACAATTGCTGCACTGAGAAAATAAAAAACGTGCTGAACAATTGCTGCACTTAGAGCAGAAAATTATTTCAGAATTTGCACACCGTATAAAAAGTAGCACTGATAATACTCAGTAAATAAGTTTTGTTGCTGTTGGGGCGAATATGCTAGTATTCCCTATGGATTAAGGGGTGAAGTGCGTTATGCGAAAAAAATTAATACTAACAGTTGTAGGTGTGGTAGGAGTTGTTTTATTTTTCAACGCATCTTCAACACGTGCCACCAGTGACGAAATTGTCGTTTCTATAAAACCTCTGCACAGCTTGGTTTGTGCGCTCACTAAAAGTGTTACAAACCCTACCTTATTGTTAGATGGAAACACCTCACCTCATCATGCTCAGTTGGTACCCTCACAGGTGCTGGCTATGAAAAATGCAAAAATACTAATTTGGGTTGGTCCTGCTTATGAACAGCCGCTCTTTAAACACGTGAAAAAACTGGAAAACAATGTCTTAACATTACAAGATGATTCATCAATTAAACTAAAACCGCTTCGCACAGGAACGTTTTGGGATGAAAAATCATGTTGTGCTCATGGTCATCACGAAGATCACGACCATAATCATCATCATGAAGAATCTGATGCTATCAATCTAGATGGGCATATATGGTTAGATCCTTTAATGATGACACAAGTGGTAGATGTTATTTTGCAGCATTTAAAAAAACTATACCCAAATCATCAAGGGTTATTAACCAGAAATGCAAATGATTATAAGAAGCGCCTAGAAGCATTGCATCAAGATTTATTAAAAAAAATGAAGCCTTACAAAGGTAAAACGTACATTATCCAGCACGATGGTAATCAATATTTTGATAACGCTTATAATGTAAAAACAATAGCAACCATTTCTCTTGACCCAAGCATTCCTCCAAGTGCTGGACATATGCTGAAAATTCGAAAGGCCATTAATGATGGTAAAATTCACCCTAAGTGTTTATATGCAGAACGACAAATGGATGGTGCATTAGCTAGAAGCTACGCAGATACACTGAAGCTACCATTTGCTGTTGTTGATTATTTAGGGGCAGACGTCCCTGCAGGCGAAGATGCTTACGCAGTTCTAATGAACGCGTATGTAAACGCATTCATTGAAGGAATTAAATAAAACATAGAGTGGTGGGCCCGACAGGACTCGAACCTGTGACATCCCCGTTATGAGCGGGGGGTTCTAACCAACTGAACTACAGGCCCAACTTAAGAAATATGCCCCAAATCAGCGAGTTGGTCAATATTTGTTGTACGTAAAGTGCTGTTTGCAACTGCACTTATTGTCAGATTTTTTCTGGGGTTCCAAGCATGCAGCCATGTTCTGGTTATGGTCTGTATGTCATTCCTGACAGGTCATACATTTGTCTGGTAGAACAGCGTGTACTTTCTGTTACTAGATCAGAAAGTGGAGTTCTAATGTCTTGCAGATCTTTCATCATAAGAAGCAGCAGTCGTTTGTGCATCACTAAAATCTTAATCATTTCACAGAATTCAGCATAAGTAATATCTCTAAATGCTAATTCATTTTTCCTCATTGCTCTTTTAAATTCATCTTGTTGAAGTGTTTTTTCTAGCATTTCAGTAGCTTCGATAATCTGAGGTAACACATAAATCGCAGAATCAATATTATCTAGTAATTGCTTAACTGTTGTTTGTTGTTCCGGTAATGCTGTTTCAGGGCCTTCAGCATTTTTTATTTTATTAATTGCTCCAAACAAAAATGGCACCTGGGTAAGTTTACGTGCGTATTCGCCATACAAAGGATGTTCCATTATTACATTACAAATTCTTTCAATTTTAGGCCACAGTGACAACAATGTGCTTTCGTAACCAGCTATATTTGTTTCTCCAAGATTTAGATTTTTCTTCAATGTTTGTAATCGTCCAGTGCGAGAATCATCTGAACAACTTGTGATAAGAGTATCGAAATTAGTAATGGGTGCCCAAGCAACTGAGCACATAGCGATAGCACAAAGTAATTTCATCTTTGTCACTTAATTAAATCATCATTTTTATATTATAAAACTAAACTATTAAGTATCTATTAATAAAAATATCAATCTGTTGAAATATGCTCTATTTTTTGCTGAAATTTTTCTCACTGATATACAGTGAAGCTTAGTCTTATGAAACTCTTGCATTTATAAGTAATTACGATAGGGTATAAGCACTTTATTTAGTGCGTATAATCAATGACTCTTCATCTAGTTGATGGCTCCGGCTATATTTTTCGTGCGTATTATGCATTGCCACCACTTACTAGTCCTAATGGCACGCCAGTGGGTGCGGTATATGGTTTTTGCAATATGCTACACCGACTTATTGAAAAAGTTGATGGTGACCGTTTATTGGTGATTTTTGACGCAGGTCGTAAAACCTTTCGTCAAGATATTTATCCAGAATACAAAGCTCATAGACCATCACCACCAGATGATTTAATTCCTCAATTTTCACTTATTCGCCAAGCTTGCATTGCGTTTGGAGTGCCAATGGTTGAATTGCCAGGTTTTGAGGCGGATGATTTAATCGCAGCTTACGCTAAAGCCTGCATTGCCAAAGGCGATAAAACTCAAATTATTTCCGCTGATAAAGACCTTATGCAATTGTTACGTCCAGGCGTTACCATGTGGGACCCTATGAAAAACAAACCGATTGATGAACAGGTCGTGCTTGAAAAATTTGGGGTGACCCCCGATAAGGTTATTGATGTGCAGGCCTTATGTGGAGACAGCAGTGACAATATTCCAGGTGTTCCAGGTTTTGGCCCAAAAACGGCCGCAGAACTTATTCAAACGTTTGGAAGCTTAGAAAATTTGCTAGAGAAAATTTCAGAAATCAAACAGCCACGTCGTCGTGATTTGCTAACAGAACACGCCGAGTTAGCAAGAATATCAAAAAAATTAGTCACGTTAGATGAGAACGCGCCATTACCTGTTGCTTATAGTGAAATCGCACCGGTTGAAAGAAAATTTGAACAGCGTGATAGCTTTTTAAAAGAGCTTGGTTTCTTAAGCTTAATGAAGCGTTTGCAAATGGCAGATGGATATTTTGAAGCATCTAAATCAATCGCTCAACCAGTTGATTACACATGCATCACCGATATTGATACGTTAAAGCAGTGGATAGATGAAGCAACATCAATTGGCAAAGTTGTAATTGATTGTGAAACAACATCGCTTAATGCCATGCAGGCAAAGCTTGTTGGTTTATCTTTGGGGATTCCAATTGATTCTGGTTACAAAGCAGCTTATGTGCCTTTTGCTCATCAAACAGAAGGGCGTCAAATTCCCTTTGATGCGGCAAAAACATTGCTACAACCTTTTCTGGAAAATGCTGCCATTTTGAAAATCGGGCATAACTTGAAATATGACCTGTTAGTACTTCGTCAACATGGTTTTGAAGTGAATACACTCGATGATACTATGCTGATGTCTTATGTTTTGCATGGTGGTGAACATGGCCATGGAATGGACGAATTAGCCCTTAAATATTTAAACAGAACCACTATTACGTTTGCTGAAGTGGCCGGTAAGGGCAAAGCCCAAAAAACCTTCGATATGGTTGAAATTCCAATCGCCACAACGTACGCAGCAGAAGATGCAGAAATAACTGGGTTGCTGTGTAACACATTCAAGCCTGAACTTAGCAAAAACCAAGTAAGTGCTGTCTATGAGTTAACCGAACGTCCGCTAATCCCCGTTATTGTTTCAATGGAAGAAGCTGGTGTGTGTGTAGATTCAAACTGGCTAAAGCATTTAGGGCAAGATTTTTCCAAACGCATGGTAGACTTAACGCAAGAAATTTATACCCTTGCAGATTGTGAATTCAACATTGCATCACCAGCGCAGCTTGGGGAAATTTTATTTGATAAGCAAAAACTGCCAGGGGCCAAAAAAACCAAAACAGGTGCCTATAGTACCGATGTAGACGTTCTAGAAAAGCTTGTTGCACAGGGACATGCATTGCCTGAAAAAGTATTGGCTTGGCGCGGACTTGCTAAGTTGAATTCTACCTATGTTGAAGGCTTGCTAAACGCAATCAACCCAGCCACTGGTCGTGTGCACACCAGTTATTCTATGGTGGGTGCGGCTACTGGCAGATTGTCATCATCTGATCCAAATTTACAAAACATTCCTATTAAAAATGAAGATGGACGAAAAATTCGCCAGGCATTTATTGCAAAGCCTGGTCATAAGCTTGTAAGCCTTGATTATTCACAAATTGAATTACGGCTTTTAGCACATTTTGCTGATGTTCCAACGTTGCAGCAGGCATTTTTAAATGGGGAAGATATTCACACACGCACTGCATCAGATGTGTTTGGGGTGCCCATGACCCACGTTACACCACAGCTTCGTAGGCGTGCTAAGGTTGTGAATTTTGGCATTATCTACGGTATTAGTGCATTTGGTCTGGCAAGGCAGCTTGGTACTTCTAACCAAGAAGCTAGTCAAATGATTAATGCCTATTTTGCGGGCTATCCTGGTATTGATGCGTACATTCGAAGTTACCATCGACAAGCGCGCGAACAAGGCTTCGTTATAACACTTATGGGCCGTAAAGTGCACACTCCTGGCATTCTTGATAAAAATGGCATGGTTCGCCAGTTTGCTGAACGCCAGGCAATTAATGCACCGCTTCAGGGTAGTAATGCAGATATTATCAAAAGGGCGATGATCAAAATTCATGGGTTTTTAAAAACGTTCCCAACAAAATTATTGCTGCAAGTGCATGATGAATTGATTTTTGAAATTCCAGAAAGCGATGTAGCAAATGTTGCTCCTAAACTAAAAGAAATGATGGAAAATATTGTGCAACTGAAAGTTCCACTTGTTGTTGATATTGGCATTGGCGATAATTGGGACGCTGCCCATGGGTGAACCCCAACCTATCTCCCTCTACATCCACTGGCCGTTTTGCCTATCAAAATGCCCTTATTGTGATTTCAACAGTCACGTGCGTGAAACGTACGGCGAAAAAGAATGGCAACAGGCGCTGTGTGCAGAGCTTCGGCGTGTTCGTGATTGGATTGGCCCTAGGCTGTTAACGACTATTTTTTTCGGTGGAGGCACACCATCACTTATGCAACCACAAACTGTTGAAGCTATCATCAGCGAAGCATGCAAGTTATGGTCCACCTCTCCTGACCTTGAAATTACTTTAGAGGCAAACCCAAACAGCGTTGAAGTGGGAAAATTTCAACAGCTGGCCCAAGTAGGGGTGAATCGCATTTCTATTGGGGTGCAATCACTACGACCCGAACGCTTACAAAATCTGGGAAGAAAACACAACGTTGAAGAAGCAATTAAGGCTATTCACACAGCTCAAGAAACATTTAAGCGTGTTAGCTTTGACTTGATTTATGCAACACCAGGTCACACTCCTGATGAATGGCAACCAGAGCTCGAACAGGCCCTTGCTTTTGGCACTGAGCATTTGTCGTTGTATCAGCTAACTATTGAACCAAATACAGCATTTGAACGCTTGCATGCCCAAGGAACTTTAGTTTTACCGGTTGATGACTTGGCGGCAGATATGTACGAGCTAACAAATTCACTTTGTGCAGCACAAGGATTGCAAGCGTATGAAGTTTCAAATTATGCAAAACCAGGCGCTGAGTGTCAGCATAATTTAACTTATTGGCGCTATGGCGAATACATAGGTGTTGGTCCTGGTGCCCATGGTCGGGTGGCCGTAAATGGAAAATATTTAGCGACTAAACAGTACCGCACACCAGAGCGCTGGCTTAAAGAATCCATTCGTGACGAAGAATGCCTGGCACTATCTGCCGATGAACAAGAACAAGAACGAGTACTCATGGGCCTGCGCACAACCGAAGGTATTGCTTGGAATAAACCAATAACGAATGAAATTCAAACCCTTATCAACGAAGATTTTTTAACAGACGCGAATGGTAAACTAACCGCAACAGTAAAGGGGCGTTTAACCTTGCAAGCAGTTCTGCGCTACGGATTCATGGATTAGGTGGGTTTGTGTTTTACGTGTTTTTTTTATAAAATCAAATATTGGCTG
>CAYUNR010000009.1:0-37013 GCA_964446295.1 uncultured Candidatus Finniella sp.
TGAGTTAATAGAGATAGAGCGTGCTTTACAGCTGAGCAATCAGCTTTTGCCGATAGGGGGTCGGCTTATCACGGTAGCATTTCACGCGTTAGAAGATCGTCTGGTTAAAAACCACAGCAAGATGGCATTTAACCATCAAGAATTTCTGTGTTCGTATTCTGCTATCAACCGTAAAGCTATAGCTCCCTCTTTAGGTGAAATTCGATCAAATCCTAGGTGTCGTTCAGCAAAGCTACGTGGATTTGTAAAAGAGGTTAGGCGTTAATGAGAAGATCTCAGTTCTTTTTAGCTCTTATGGCATTTTGTGTTGGGCTTGGACTATTCCGAGTAAAATATCAGGTTATGGCTCTAGAAAAAAACCACAAACAAGTTGTTAAAAGTATCTCTGAAACTAGGGAATCTATACATGTCTTAAAGGCAGAGTTAACTCACCTTAATGATCCTGCACGTTTACAAAAACTTGCTATTACGCATCTTAATTTTAGTGCCTTAAAACCGAATCAAGTTGTTGAAATTGGTGAATTACCAAGACAAACGAAAGAAATGAAAGTATCGCAAGACCCCATTGAAGCATTGATGGATGCCGTTAACGCTGTTAGCCCTCAGCAAGAGAGCGCATCAACAAAAAACTCTTCACAAGAGGTTGCTCATGCAGCCTAAGATTATGATCAAAAGCCTATGGTATCGCTTGAGTGGCTGGAGATTTTCACAACATCAGCAACTATTACATACTGCTCGACAACGCACACTTAGTGCGACAGCTATATCGTGCGTAGCATTTTTAGCAATTACTATTCGTTTAATAGATGTGATGGTTGTTAGAACTCCTGTTTGCTCAATAGGTTGTCAACAGCAAGAGTGTCAACTTCGTCAAAACATTGTTGATCGAAACGGAATAATATTGGCAACGCAATTAGTTACAGCGTCTGTATATGCTAATCCAAAGGTAATTATCGATGCTAATGAAGCTGCAGATAAGCTGTGTAAGCTTTTTCCTCATTTAAAATATGAAAATGTGTTGAAAAAACTTCAATCTAACCAGGGGTTTGTTTGGATTGAACGACATGCATCTCCTAAAATGCAAGAAGCTGTGCATTCTCTGGGGATTCCAGGAATATACTTACAGCCTGATCAAAAGCGTGTTTATCCTCATGGCACTTTAGCCTGTCACGTAATTGGGCGCTGCGACATTGATGGTTATGGTGTGAGTGGTATTGAACAATCTTTTGACACCATGCTGACTACACAAGAGGGTGATTTAAAATTATCTTTGGATCTTCGAGCTCAACATGCCGTTCATAATGAATTAGTTGCTGCTATAGAACAATTCAATGCTGTTGCAGCGAATGCCATGGTTATGGACGTGAAAACTGGAGAAATTATTGCTATGGTTTCTCTTCCAGACTACGATCCAAATCGTCAAATGAAAAATATTGAATGTGGGTTCAATCGCAATACATTAGGAGTGTACGAACAAGGATCAACGTTTAAAATTCTTAATGCCGCTATTGCCCTTGAAACAGGAACCTCTACTCTAAGTTCAGTCTTTGATGCCAGAAATCCAGTCAGCATTGGTCGTTTCAAAATTACTGACTTTAAGGGGCAAAATCGCCCTCTTACACTTGTAGAAGCTCTAGTTCATTCATCAAATATTGCTGCAATTAAGATTGCTCAAAAATTTGGTCCAGAAGTGCAAAAGCATTTTATGGGGCAGTTTGGCGTATTAACTTCACTAAGTTTAGAAATACCTGAGCTTGGAAACTCTTTAACACCGAAAGATTGGCGTGAAACAGCAATGATGTCAGTTTCTTTTGGGTATGGAATTGCAGTAACTCCATTACATTCTTTGTGTGCAGTGGCAGGAATTATTAATAACGGTTGTAGGCCAGCGCCGACTCTAAGATTTATTCCAACTGAAAATCGCAACGAAAGAGCGCGTTCATTTTCAAAAACCTCATGTGTTAGTGAAAAAACTTCAAAAGCAATTCGTCATATGATGCGCACGATTGTACGTGAAGGAACAGCAAAAAAAGCAAATGTTGAAGGTTATCAAGTGTTTGCTAAGACAGGCACAGCATATCAAAATAAAGGAAAATTTGGTGGATACGGGTCAGATGCAGATCGTCACCGTACGACTTCCTTTATTGGTGGATTCCCGGCAGATGATCCTAAATACATAATGATTGTTATGTTAGACGACCCCAAAGCAGCGTTAGGAACTTATGGATATGCGACTGCCGGTTGGAATGTGACGCCAACAGCTGGAAAAATTATTGAGCGCATAGCTCCTTTACTTGGCGTTAAATCTGATTTCAAAGAAGAATCCGAGCAGGTTGACGATATGATGCAACTAACATCGATTAATAATGAGAGTGGAGATCAATAAATTGAGTCACTTTGATCAAATTTTTCTAGTAGAGCTGCTTGAAAGTGCAGGACTAGAACTAAGTTATGATCGCTCAAATTTTAAAAATATAACAATAAATAATCTATGTGCTGATTCTCGTAAAGCACAGCCAGGAGATTTTTTTGTCGCAATTCCTTGCTCGCAGGTCATTAGTAATATAAAAGAAGCGATCAATAAAGACATTTGTGGAATATTAGCTACAGCAGAAGTGATTAATTCTTTTGCAGATAAAAATATATTTATAGAGTGCTCTAATCCAAGATTAGCACTTAGTTTGCTAGCAAAATCATTTTTCAAAACTCAACCAGATGTTTTGATGGCTGTAACAGGAACAAATGGAAAAAGTTCTGTTGTTAGTATTGTGCGCCAGCTATGGGAGCTGTTAGGGTATTCTGCTGCATCATTTGGAACTGTTGGTCTAGAAACAAAAAATCACCCAAGCAGTTTGCCATCAGTTCCAGCTCTGACTACCTACGACAGTTTGACATTTTTTTCTTTATTAAAAGCCCTAGCAGAAGCAAACATCAATCATGTTGTGTTTGAAGCATCTAGTCATGGATTAGATCAATATCGTATTCATGGCAGTCAAATCGCAGTGGCAGGGTTTACAAATTTCACCCAAGATCATTTAGACTACCACCATACAATGGAAAATTATTTTCAGGCCAAAGCCAAATTATTTTTAGAAGTGTTGCCCGCAGGCAAAGCAGCAGTGCTAAATGCTAACTCTCCATATTTTTCTCAGCTACAGACTTTGGCATCGCAGCATAGTGTGCGTTTGATTACGTACGCTATTGACGCACCAGCAGATTTAATAGCTACAAATCTAAATGTGCAAACATCAAGCATCACTTTTGACTTAAAATATCATGATCAAACATACTGTAATATAGCATTAAATCTTAGCGGAGCTTTTCAAGCTGAGAATACATTATGTGCAATAGGAATGCTGATTGCATCAGGTATTGCTTTGTCTGCAATTTTACCATTAATCCCAAAAATAAAATCTGTAGCAGGACGAATGGAATTAGTAGGAAAAACATCAAACGGTGGATATGTTTATGTTGATTATGCACATACTCCTGATGCTTTGGATCGTGCATTAAAATCATTGAGATTTCATACAGAAAATAATATTTGGGTCGTGTTTGGTTGTGGTGGGGATCGCGATACTATTAAGCGTCCTTTGATGGGGAAAATTGCTTCTGATTTAGCAGACAAAATAATTGTGACAGATGATAATCCTAGATCAGAGAATCCTGCGGCTATACGGCAGCAAATATTAAAAGAATGTGCTTTGAAAGCACATGAAATTGGTGACAGACGTCAAGCTATTGCATATGCTATTGCACATCTTCAAAAAGGTGATACCCTTTTAATAGCAGGGAAGGGTCATGAAATGGGCCAGATCATTGAAAATGAAACCCACTACTTTAGTGATAAACAAGTGGCTGAAGAGTTGCTTACAGGGTTAAATCTATGAAAGTACTTTTATTAATTATCTGTTTGGCATTCATTTTTCAATCAGGGTATGCAGAAAATGCGCCTGACTCAAAAAAAGAGTATGCAGAGTCAAAAAAAGAAACAAAAGCAGGTAGCCTTGTCATTTATAAAGATCGCTGTGTTGCTACTCTTCCTATTAAATTCAGTGGGGAAAAGGAGCATTCTCTCACAGTTCCTGGATCTATTGATTCTCAATCGATTCTCTTTCATCAAGAAGGCAGCTTAAATCCAGAATACGTTATCTCTAAAAATAAGGATGTCTTAACTGCTGTTGATTTAATTTTAAATTCTAAACATCCATTTCAGGGAGAAATTACTTATACTTTTTCCGGTATTTGTTGGCATATGCATTATGTTGTTGAAGTCAGTGAGCAGTTTGATGAAATTCAAAATTTTAACAGCTTTGTTAGCATAGATAATCAATCAGGAGCAAGCTTTGAGAACATCAGATTACGTTTGGTTGATGCACAAACTGATGATTTGGCAAAAAATCAAACGTTTCATGAATACGTTATTGATACTCCTAAATTTATTAACAAAGGCAGTGTTGTTCGAATTCCATGGGTGGAGATTCATAAGCAAAAAGCTGGACAAGACTATCGATTAGATGTTGGAAAAGACAATCTTAAAGATCTTCAGGGAATAGATAAGCAAATTCCATTGCAAATTTGGCTACACTTTAAGTTGGATGAAAAACGTTCTCAAGACTTGGCGAACGGAGATATTACTATATACATTCGTGACCACAGTAATGCCCTAAGATTTCTAGGATCAAGTGCTCTGCCTTCTACAAAATCTGGTGATGACATACAGCTAGCAATTCCTCCTCTTTTGCTTGCTCAACTTAAATCTAGTCATGATTCTCCGCTCACGCAAATTCAAGGAAACTTAGAGCAAACAGAATTTAAAACTCTACTTACTGAAAAGGTAACAGAAGCTGCTTATAGATTAACCATTCGTAACTTTGGAGAAAAAGAAGCGAACATTAAGGTTATGCTCCCATTTGGAGAAAATCGTGGTAAAGTGGTCCGTGAGAGTATGGCGCATAAGCAAGAAAGCAGCCAAAGTGTATATTGGCCTGTAAGGGTGGCGCCAAAAACTGAAGTTGTGCTTCGTTATCGCGTTCAATTAATGAAAGAGTAGTTTTGTGCAGCAAGGATTGTTGCCTTTGGGGTATGTCCAAAGTTACGAATTGTGTGATTTTGTCGTGGCTAACTGTAATCAGATGGCTTTTGATCTTTTTCATGCGGCTCTTCAAGGTGCAACAAAAGATAAGTTTGTTTGTATATACGGAGATTCTGGTTGTGGAAAAACGCACTTATTGCAAGGAATGGCTAAAGACTATAATTTAACCTACAATACTGCAAATCAAGCACTTACAACAAATTTATGGGATTGGGTTTATGGAGATCAGCAAGTTCTAATTCTTGATGATGCTCATAAGGTAGAAGATGATGTGTGGTGGTTTCACCTTTATAATTTGGTAAAAGAACAAAACAAATTACTGATTATTAGTGCCAATAATCCTCCTTCTCTGTGGCCAGTTAGCCTTCCTGATTGGCGATCTCGGTTGGCAACCTTCATAAGTGCAGAAATGCATAATCCAGATGATGATACTCTAAAGCGTGTGCTTGAAAAGATATGGAAAGATAAAGGAATCGTTGTTGATAATGCTATTCTCGAATATTTATCTCGTCGGATAGATCGGAATTTTCCAGCTATCTGTCAGTGGGCAAAAAAAATTGATACGCTTTCAGCACAGCAACGCAAACCGATTACAGTTAGTATGCTACATCACCTTTTTTCAGCATGAATGTAGAAGTTGCAGTACCGTCAATCCTAGATAGACCGCTTACATATTTGTGGCCATTTGATATTTCTCCGAAGGTGGGGCAGCTTGTTGAAGTTCCCTTAAAAAATAGTGTGACGGTAGGGGTGATCTGGTCATTGACGTCTAACCCGGTCAACTCTACTCACATCTTAAAAAAAATATTGGATTATTACCCTTTAGTCCTACCCAATCATTTTATTGGTTTTCTAAAGAAATTTGCTGAATATACACTTACACCGTTAGGCGTTCTTATAAAGCATGTCTTACCTAAAGAAATTTCTCCTCCGATCATAACATCTGCTGAATACATATTTAATGTTCCAGAGCTCACGCATGAGCAATGTATTGCTAAAGATGCAATTGTGAATAAACTAGGTGAATTTCACATTAGTTTGCTAGATGGCGTGACCGGAAGTGGAAAGACTGAGATTTATCTGGAAGCTAGTGTAAAAGCTTATGAATCAGGAAAACAGACTTTAATTCTTTTGCCAGAAATAGCTTTAACAGCCCAGTTTCGTCAGCGGTTTGAAGAGCGTTTTGGAAAAAAGCCCTTGATATGGCATTCACAAATCACTCCTAAACAAAGAAATTCTATTTGGCACCAAGCGCATCAGGGGGCTCCTTGTATTATGTTGGGTGCAAGATCGGCTTTATTATTGCCATTTAGTAATCTAGGATTATTAGTTATTGATGAAGAGCATGATCCATCATACAAGCAAGATGAAGTTATTATTTATCATGCACGTGATATGGCTATTTTGCGTGCAAAAGAAGAGGGGGTTCACGCTGTATTAGTTTCAGCTACTCCTAGTCTTGAGACAATCCATAATGTTAAGCAGAAAAAATATTCTCACTTAAAGGTTAATAGTCGCTTTGGAAATGCTTCGCTGCCAACGGTGAATATTCTTTCCATGCGAGGCCTAAAAAAAACGCAGCGCCCTAGTCAATGGCTACACCCTACTCTTTTCGAAGAGATTCAAAAACGCATTATCAACCAAGAGCAAAGCTTATTATTTTTAAACAGACGTGGTTACGCCCCATTAACAATTTGTAGTGATTGCGGTTTTAAAATTACTTGCGCTGCTTGTGACGTCGCATTGGTTCAGCATAAAAATCAGCCACGACTTCACTGCCATTATTGTGATTTTACGCAGCCAATTCCAGAAGTTTGCCCTAACTGTTCTCAAGCAACATTAAGTCCCTGTGGCCCTGGTGTTGAGAGGTTAAGCGAAGATTTAGTAAACTTATTACCTGACGCTAGGATTTTAAGTGTGACTAGTGATTTGGTGAATACACCAAAACGCACTCAAGAAATGGTTGATGGAATTCTAAACAATCGATTTGACATCATTGTTGCAACTCAAATGCTTAGCAAAGGATATCACTTTCCTAACATTACATTAGTAGGCGTAGTTGATGCGGATATGGGGCTTAATGGGCCAGATTTGCGTTGTGCTGAAAGGACTTATCAACAGTTGCACCAAGTTGCAGGACGATGTGGGCGAGAGCAAAAACCAGGTACTGTTTATTTACAAACTTATGATCCAGATCATTTAGTTATTAAAGCTGTGGCTAACTGGGACCAAGAAAGTTTTGTTGAGCTTGAACTAGAAGATCGTGAGCAGCATGGTATGCCACCTTTCGGCAGGCTTTCTTCGTTCTTAATAAGTGGGCGTGATAATACAGAAATTTTGAGTTTTTGTAGAAAGCTTCTGCACACTGCACCCAAACATAGTGATATTTTTATTATGGGACCAGTTCCTGCACCGCTTTCCAGGTTAAAAAATCAATTTCGTTGGCGGTTTTTATTAAAATACCCAAAGGGGTTTGCTATACAATCTTTCATTCGTCACTGGTTTTCTCAAGTCAGCAAGCCGCATAGCATTAGATTAATTGTAGACATTGATCCCCTAGCTTTTCATTAGTGATGCGTGCAAAATTTTTAAAGCTTTTTCAATGTATAAATCTTTGTTTTTAGATGCTGTTGCTTTTTCTATGCGTATATCTGGCTCAACCCCTTCATGACCAATCCTTTTTCCAAGAGGATCATTTAAGAATGCAATAGACATAATTAATCCATCCTTACGATTAGGGAAACAAAATATTTCTTTTGCAGTTGCTCCGCCTGCGGTATTTTGACCAATAAGTATAGCGCGTTTATTAGCTTTTAATGCTGCAGCAATAATTTCCGCAGCAGAACAGGTATTTTTATTTTGCAATACAATTAATGGAAGCTTGTTTAAAGTGTCAGGACCTGAAGAGCAAAATTTTGAAAAAACATCTTTTTTTTGCATTTCAACGACAACGTGTCCATCTAAAAATTGACTAGCTATACCGATTCCTGCTTCAAAGCTGCCCCCAGGGCAATCGCGCATATCAAGAATAAGTCCTGATAGTTTTTTGTTGGTTTTAATTTTTTGAATATGATTACGTATTTCGTCAGCAGCTTCTTTGTTTACACAACCAAACTTCAAACAAGCAATATTCCCAAACCATTTTAATTCTGCGGTTGGCGGTGTGAAATGGCCCGGAATAATCTCTTTCGTGAGTTTTTGTCTGTTTCTTAAAAGTATAATGTCATATGTTTTTTTTTCTTTTATAAGATTCAGAAAATCATTTAGCTCAATGTTTTTTAAAGATGATTTATCAAATTGCGTTAAAATATCATCTGTCTTAATTCCAGCTGCATATGATGCAGATTTCTCAAAAACTTTTTTGACCAGCAAACCATCTTTGTGCTTAGTTAAAATCATTCCTAATTTTAATTCCCCTCCATCAATAGCTTCTCTTAAGGATTTGATTTGCATTTCATTTAAATAAGATCCGTGCGCATCTATTCCTTGAATTAAACCATGTATCATACCCTGACGGAGTCTATCTTGATCAGGTTTTTCTGGGTATAGAGCATCAATAATTTCTAGAGTTTGATCTAGGCTGTCGTGTAAATCTTGATAGGGATTTGAGCAACCAATTAATAACAAAAAGAAAATGATAGATAATTTCATAGCTGCACGACCTTGTGATAAGGCTCAGGATCTAACGTTACATCATCATGCCACAATTGCAACTCAACTAAACATGGATTTTCTTCAGCACAAAAACCCAGGGGTTCCCCTTGTGTTAGCTTGTCACCCGTATTGACAAGGCATTTACTTAGGCCTGTAACAACGTAAGTAAAGTGCTGCTGTTTGATAAAAACAACAATGCTTCCATCTAATAAACCAATTGTGGATATTGTGCCATTATCAGGACAAAGAACAATGGCCCCTGCAAGAGGGGCCCATATTGTTTTTAATGAATTTTCTCGAATCCCTGCAACTGGAGTGATCCAATTTAACAAGTAGTTTGGCTTATTACTTGCTGTGCCCACCGGTAATTTTTTAATGCAATTCTGAATCGAAGAAATTTCATTAATTTTTGATGTATCTGACCAATATTTTAGCCCGTGTGATTGAGAATTTTGCTCAAATAATTTTATGTGCAACACATTTAACGCTTCAAGTTGTTTGATTAATTTTTGAATTCGCTCAAAGTCACCACTGGCATATTTTTTTTGATATTCTTGCGCATACTTTGTGTACAAAGGTACAAGCTCTTTAGTTTTTAAAGTTAGAAATGTTTTTTTTCTAACGTAATTATGTACTGCTTTTTCAGAAGGTAGTAGGGCAGTGCCAAACCCAAGTTGGTAACGTTTTTGTGCAAGATAAATTGCCCCTAATTGCTGTTGAATGTGAAAAAACTCTTGGTCAGCAGTAGCTTTGTTTCCACTTATTTGATTGTGCTGACTGTACAAAATGACAAGCTGTTGTTGGATGTTATTCCATTTTTGTACTTGTTCGAGCACTTCTGTATGGACTTCACAGCGAAGCGAAAAAAAACAAAAAAATATGAATAAGACTTTTAACATAGCAGTGAAGTGCCCGTCATTTCTTTTGGTTGGGTAACCCCCATTATGCTTAAAACTGTTGGCGCAACATCAGCAAGAGTGCCCGCATTTAAATGTTTAGCATTACCATTTACCAATACAAAGGGTACAGGATTACAAGTATGTGCTGTATGAGGTGTTGAATGATCTTTTTCTCGCATGCACTCTACATTGCCATGATCAGCCGTTATTAAAAGAGTCCATTTATGTTCTATGGCTTTTTGCTCTAGAGTTTTTACGCAAGCGTCAACACAGTCTACAGCTTTATAAATTGCATCAATAACACCAGTGTGCCCTACCATATCGGTGTTGGCATAATTCACTACAATAAGACTAAGGTCATTGCGTTCCATTGCTTGGGTCACTGTTAAGGTCACTTGGGCTGCTGACATTTCTGGTTGCAAATCATAGGTCGCAACACTGGGTGAAGGAATCATGATACGTTCTTCATTTTGAAAAGGTTTTTCACGGCCACCATTTAAGAAAAAAGTGACGTGCGCATATTTTTCAGTTTCTGCTACCCGTAGCTGCTTCAGTCCATGGTTTGCAATAACTTCACCAAGGCTTTGTTCAACAATATCTTTTGAAAATACAGACGGAATAAGTAAATTAAGATCTTGAGCATATTCATTCATCGCCAAGGTTGGCCCAAAATCAATAGTTTTTCCACGGTCAAACTGACAAAAATCTTTGACTAAAAGACTACGCAAAATTTGTCGAACACGATCGGACCTAAAGTTAATCATCCAAAGCCCATCACCATTTTGCATTCCAGCGTAGTTTTCACTAATCGTTGGAAGAATAAATTCGTCTGTAATGTCGCTTTCATAGGAATCATTAATTGCCTGAACAGCATTTGAAAATTTAGGCGCCTTCGCTTGCACTATTGCCTTATAAGCAACTTCAATTCTTTCCCATCTATTATCACGGTCCATAGCGAAATAGCGCCCACCTAAAGTGCTTAGATGAATGTTTGAATATCCTTCAATTGCTTTTAGAAATTCATCCACATAGTTTGCTGCACTTTTAGGCGGTGTATCGCGTCCATCTAAAAATCCGTGCACGTGAACAGTAATTCCAGCATCGCTTAAAAGCTTGGCGACTTCAATTATATGATTCATGTGTGAATGCACACCACCAGGTGATAGCAACCCCATAAGGTGGCAAGGGCGTTGCGTTTTTTTAAGTTGATCTATCGCATTTAGAACTTTTTCATTTGTTTTAAGTTCACCGCTAGATATGGCATGATCAATTTTTGGCAAGTCTTGCATCAATACGCGACCAAGACCTATGGTCATATGTCCAACTTCACTATTTCCCATTTGCCCGTCAGGCAGGCCCACATAATGATCAGAAGCTTGCAGTTGAGCGTTAGGATATTTTTGTAAAAGGGTTGGCCAATGGGTTGCGGCCTTAATGCCATTGTAGGCATCTTCTGGTCCTATTCCCCATCCATCAAGAATACATAACACAACTTTTTGATTCACTAAAAAATAGCCTGTAATTTTTCAATATTTGATAGCTTGATTTTAGCCTAATTTTTCCCTCTAATGCTAATGAATCAAACTTTTAACCATAGAGGAATTTTATGAACGCCATGATGATTCGTTTACTTTCGGCAGTTAGCTTTGCTTTAATTGCTATTTTAGGAGCTGATCTTTCAGCAGAAGTGGCTAGTGCAAAAGCTGATAAACCTGTAGGCCACACAAAGAAGCCTGAAAAAAAGCATGCAAAGAAACATGCAAAGAAGCATGAAGCAAAGCCAACAACACCAGTTGTGATTGCAGAAAAAAACATTAATGAAGTTGAAGCATTGCTTGGAAAAGCAGTCATTGTTGATGCACGTGGTAGTGGTGAAGAAGCTATAAAAGGAGCAGTTTTCCTTGCAGCGAATGCTGACGATAAAGATATTCACGCCAAATTAAAAGATAAAACAGCTGAAATTCTTGTATATTGTGGAAGCGTAAGCTGTCCCGCAAGCATGACTTTAGCAGAGCGCCTTATTGGATTGGGATACACCAACATTGCTCACTATTCTGGCGGCATTAAAGAGTGGACTGAAAACAAAAAGCCTACTGATGATACTAAAGAAAAAACTAAAGCATAAATTAGATTAAAGACACTTCGAAAGCAGCTGAATTCTCAGCTGCTTTTTTATAATGGAGAGTATGTATGAGCAACCCAATTGAAATGGAAAAAAAGTTTCAAGTACTACCTAGTGATTTGGATGATTTTTTAAAAAATAAAAAATTTAGTTTATCTAAACGGGTTGTTGATGAATATCTCGATACTTCTGATGGGTTCTTTTACCAAGCCGGAATTTTCATAAGATTACGCAATGGAAAATCACTAGATTTTAAATTTAACCCGGATCATTTAGGCGTAAACAATGTGAATGAGCATGTAACCTGCCATGAATATAATGTAGCGTTGCCTTTTGAACTTTCATCAGCTCACGTGTTTGAAACGCTAGCAAAAATGATTCCTATCAAGTGTCCGCAGCCTTACACTTATGAAGAATTTTTAAAGATAAATAATTTAAAAACTCTTTTAATTTTGGATAAAAAACGCACTACTTATGAAGATGATATATTTGTTATTGCCGTAGATGAGTTCGCAGATTTCGGAACATTTCTTGAACTAGAAGCTAAAGATAACAATATGCAAAAAGAAGCATTTTTAAGCGAAGTTGCAAAAGCAACTAAGGGCATGAAAGTAACTGAATTTAATTCAGGATACATTGAATTACGGTTACGCCAAATTAATGAGCAGCTCTATCTGAAAGGCAAGTATTTAATTGATTCAGATGTGGCAGCTTGAGTAACATTCCCAAAATACAAACTGACGTTGTTGTCATTGGCGCTGGCGCAGCCGGACTTATGGCAGCTGCAATTGCAGGCAAGCGTGGCAGGCGCGTTATGCTTATTGAGCACACGTCCAAAATTGGTGAGAAAATTCGTATTTCTGGCGGTGGGCGCAGTAACTTTACCAACCTTTTCACATCGCCTAAAAACTACATTTGCACAAACAAGCATTTTGCAAAATCAGCATTAGCCAGGTACACCCAGCACGATTTTATAAACCTAGTTGAATCGTACAATATTGCTTATCACGAAAAGACCTTGGGGCAATTGTTTTGCGATGGCTCATCCAAGCAAATTGTTAACATGCTGCTGAATGAATGTCAGCAGGGCCAAGTTGATATTCGCCTGAATTGCACAGTCACAATAATTGAAAAGCATGATCAATTTGTGCTTATAACCACAGAAGGCGTAATTCATGCTACGTCTGTAATTATTGCAACGGGTGGATTATCAATTCCGCAAATTGGTGCTTCTGATTTCGGCTATCAAATTGCACGACAATTTGGCATTAAAGTGTTAGCCACACAACCTGCTTTGGTGCCATTAAAAGTTGAAGCATCAACCCTTCCTACATTTGCGCAGCTTAGTGGTGTTTCGCAAAATTCAGTTGTTTCTTATAAAGATATTCAGTTCCGTGAAAACATATTATTTACCCACCGTGGGTTAAGCGGTCCGGCAATATTGCAAATTTCGTCTTATATGGAAAAGTTTTCTATGGAAGAAATTGTGATCAACCTATTGCCCGATGTTGATTTGAAACATGAATTTGTTACCCATAAAAATAGCAAGCAAACCGTAGCTAATTTTTTGAAGAACTATTTTGCGAATCGCTTTGTAGAAGTTATGGCCACCCACCCTGATTATGGGAAAGCAATTACTGACCTTAAAAACACTACGTTGTTTGATATGGCAAATGATATACATCAATTCAAAGTCACTATTAATGGTAGTGAAGGCTACCAAAAAGCTGAGGTTACCGTAGGCGGGGTTGATACTGACGAACTATCATCCAAAACCATGGAAAGCAACAAAGTTCCGGGGTTATTTTTCATTGGCGAAGTGGTTGATGTCACCGGATGGCTTGGTGGATATAATTTTCAATGGGCCTGGTCGTCAGGTTATGTTGCTGGGCAATATTGCTGAGCATACACATTATTTATAAAAAACCTTGATTTTTTGAATATAATTACTATATAAAGATTATTCAAAACAAAATAAGGAATTTTAAACATGAATTTAATTAATTTATTTACGTTGATTGTGTTGTGCGTTTCACAAGTGCATTCAGCGGCAGTAGAATCTGTTGCGGTACCAGTTGATCCTTTTGCAAGTGTTCAAGGTGCAAAGCCTTTTGCAATTAAGCTAAAATCTGACGTTGCAGCAGAATGCATGGAAAGCTTTCAAGCATTTTGCAAAGCTCAGCAAGTTGCGCGAGATAAAGCAGCAGAATACAAAGCTGTAGAATCATTTGCTAGTAATGTGATTAGGACAACGACTGATCATCCGGATATTCATGCTCTTGACGGCATCAGAGAATGGATTAGTAAGCCTGCTAATGCAGGAACAGCTTATACACCAGCAGGAGACAGAATTCTAACGGTTGATCTAGATACTCTAACTGAAACATTAAATATAAGAGCTAAAAAACCAGTTACTGCAGGTGAAATTTCTGACCATATTGCAGCAGCATCTCAAGCAAATGGACAATCAAGGCAATATTCTTTACTGAGGTTTTTTGCTCATAGAATTCTAGGGTATCAACAATATGAATTAGATTCTCTAAATTCTTGGTTGAGTGGAGCTAACGCAACGACTACGGCGTTTTCATCGAGTGCAGTTTTAAAATGTGATATTTCTTTAATGTTCAAGTTAATTAGCGCAAGAGCAGGCAGGGATATTGGCAGTGAATTTGGACGCTTTGTTGAAGAATATAATGAAAAAGAAGGCCGTGTACTTTTAAAGCAAGATTTTGACGCATTTACCATGGGTTCAGGAGCGGCGAGTTCTGGAATGTCGATGGACTTTCCATATGAAACACTAATTGAAAATGGCATGGAAACTTCTAAACAAGCTTTTCCTAAAGGTTTTGATGTGTCTATACCTTTAGCAGCTGCAAAGCATGCTTTTCTTAGAAATTTGAGCGTAGAATATGCCCCTGAGAGTCTTAGAATTTATGATCGTTTTGTTATAAAAGCTCAAGGAAGTGGCACTGAACATGCTCATGAAAGGTTTCATGAATGGACAAAAACAACTATTACTGATGGCTTAATTTATCAAGACGGTGATATTTTAAGTAGCCCTGATACTATTTGGGCTTTAAACCCTCATGGAGAGCTTCGTATTTTTCCTAGGAAAAAAGAGAGCATTTTAGGCTGTCCAACTCATAGCTATTTCTTTCAGGAAAATCATATAGGTCTTCCTGCTGCTTGTGCAGGACATATGGAAGTAAGAAATGGTAAAATTTCAAAAATTGATCGTTCAAGTGGTCATTATATGCCAACTACTCTTCAATTAGTTTTAGCGGTTTCTTACCTTAATGACCTTGGTGTTATTGCTGAAGATGTTGTATTGAATAGCAGTTCATATTCTTCTAACTTTACATCTTTAGGTGAAGTGCTTTCTATTGCTCGTGCGGTTGAACTGGGGTAATACTTCATACTTCTAAAATTACAAAAAAAAGTGATCGTTTGACGGTCACTTTTTTTCTATATAAAGTTGAAGAACTTTTTGTGTTCGGGAATTCGGTTAAAATCCGAAGCTGCCCCCGCAACTGTACGTTGGGAGCGCATTTTATTTTGTATCACTAGAGCAATCTGGGAAGGTCAAAATGTCGCTATGAACAACCAGCCAGGAGACCGGCAAAAAGAGTGTCACTTTTTCTAGGTTTCGGGGAGAGATCAGAAGGGTAGCCCATGGGTGATGCGCTTATACTGTGCGAACCTGTGGAGGCAATTCATTGCGCTTATTTTTATGTATTATTTTTGCGGCATCATTGCATGCATCAACCGTAGTGTTGGCACCTATTGTGGTAAGATCAAAAAAAGAGACACGCATGCCTAAATGGCAGTTTATAGAAGCATTAACATCTGGCTCGGCAACAAGTGGTTTTGAAGAGCAACAGATCAAGAACGTGCCCGGTGTTACGACTACAACTAATGGAAACCCTGGGCAACTTACCACTATTAGTATTCAAGGGTCGGCTTCAAGGTACACCAAAATGCTTTGGTCAGGCTTAAGTATTAGTGAAACAGAAACGGATGCCGCCCTTATTCCACTTTCAACGGGGAAAGTTGAAGTTGTAAAAGGCATACATTGCGCTGAATATGGCAACGGAGCCATTGGAGGGGTAGTTAATGTGATCCCATTTTCTATGCCAGATGGTCAAAGTGGTGGTTTGAAATTAGGCGCAGGTAATTATGCCAAATCTGGTCACTTATGGTGGAACCAAAAGGCCGATGGATTTTCCATTCAGCAACACATAGAAAGCAGTAATTTCCAAGGGAAAAATTCCATACCAAAAAGGTATCAGGAAAAATATCCAACTGAAAAAAGTCCTGAAACAGAAAAGAAGTATTTCTTGAATCAGTTTGGGTTTGAAAATCATCACGCAAAAACTGCTATGCAAGTAGGACTTGTTAAATCTGGGTCCACAGGAAGCAATATATATTTAGCAAGCCCCTATGATTCTAGATCAAAAAGAACTCTTCAGATTTATGCCGTTGATCTTGAAAGCAAAGCAGAAACATTTCAGCCTTATTTGAAATTTTTGCATACTAAAGTTATAAGGCAAGATTTTTCGCCATATCAAGCAAATGGTTCTTCTGGCGTTTTGCAAAACACAAAAGTCAAAATTGGTACCAAGATAAAATCTAATTCGCTGATTTTTGAACCAGTTTTAGAGCAACACCGTAGCCTTTTAAATCCTACTGGTGACAGGTTACAGAAGAATAATGAATATGCTTTTGCTCAAGGAATTCATTTAAATCAAGACACAATTCAGTGGAAAAATTGGGCACGTATTCATAAAGCGAATCATTTCAATTCTGCCTATGCATTTAGTTCAAGCTTGTTAAAAACCTATGATGATACTGAATTTTCTGCTCACCTTGGCACAGGGTTTCAATTACCTAATTTATATATGCTAAATGATAAAAAATATGGCAATAAGAATTTGAAACATGAAACGGCTCATGGTGGTAATTTAGGCGTTGCTCGAAAAACGAATGTGGGCACATTTAGCGTGCTTGTTTTTAGAACTGATCACAAACAACAAAATACTTTCAAAAACAACAAATATATCAACCTTGATAAGTCTCGTCAGAAAGGCTTTGAGCTTGGTTGGAAAAACCAAATTGGTTCTTGGGGAGCGCAATTCTCGTGTATGTATGCTGAATCGCATAGCTTTAAGCCTAAAAAGACTCTCATGAATATTCCAAAAATCACTGCAAATGGTCAGGTTTTTTATACAAAAGATGATATTATAACAAGCGTTGGTTGGCGTTATACAGGAAGTCAAACTCAGCCAGATTTTGAAACTGGATCACCAGTTAATCGTGGTGGTTACCCTGTATTTTTTGGTGATTTTCAGTACAAGTTTAAAGAACAGGCAACGTGGCATGTGGCAGTTGAAAATGCACTAAACAGAAAAATAGAAAGCCCGCATGGATACCGGAATCCCGGATTCCAAATTAACACAGGGATAAGCATCACATGGTAAAAATGAGTTACTTATTTATAGGTTCGGTTTGCATTCATGGACTGCTTGCTTTGTCTATTGGGCAATACATTCAATGCACTGATAAGCAAATACCGCAAATATTTTCGGTAACATTGCTTACATCACCAAAAGGAACGAATGAAAGGGTTGCCATTCCACTTAAGAAAACATCTATTAATGTGCGCGCAAAAAAAGCTTCCGTTGTTAATCATGCAACCATTGAAAATTCTGCTTCTGCACCGATTGTTATTTATAATCCCTCACCGGATCCAGCTTATGCACCGATTGTTATTTATAATCCCTCACCGGCATATCCAGCTTATGCCAAAGAAAATGGGAAAGAAGGCAGCTTTTCAGTAAAGCTTTTAGTAAATTCTGCAGGAGTTGTTGAGGATGTTAAAGTGTTAGCCATCAAAGGAGACAAAGCTCTATTCGAAGAAGAGCTTCTTAAAACAATGAAGCAGTGGACATTCAATGTTAATGGCAAAGAAGCATCATTTGAGATTCCTATTTCATTTCAGTTGGATTGATATAGTTGAAAACCCCAAATTTCCAGGTACACTGTGAAAGGAATGCTGTCTTTCAAACTGATGTGAAAAAATATTTTATTTTAGCCTTATTAGTTGGTATATGTTTTGGCGAGGCGCCTCAAAAAAAAGACCCTGCAAACGATATTAAAATTAATGCGGATAATATGCAGTATGACACATCGCATCAACAGGCTGATGCGAAAGGTAATGTGATACTGACTTACGTTGTTAAAGGCTCCATGGTCACTTTAAAAGCTGAAAATCTTCATGCTGAATTTGATGACCAAGGCAACTTAACAGCAGCTGAAGCCGAAGGTAAAGTTGAGATCAATTATGCTGAAACTAAATTACTTGCAACCAAATGCGTGCATGATTTTAATGCCAATCATGCAGTTTGCACAGGGGATGATGTAACGCTTATTCAAGAAAAAAATGAAGTGCATGGTACAGAAGCTACTCTTGACATTGCGACGCATGTTTTTACAATGCAAGCAAGTCAGGAAGATCAGGTTACATGCATAGTGTATCCAAAGAAGAAGGAATAAGAACATAAGAACCCTAAGAGCTCAAAAATTGACGAAAACCTTTCAAAAACGTATGGTGTTGAAAGGCATTGACCTTAGCATTAGCACCGGTGAAGCTGTTGGCTTGCTTGGTCCAAATGGAGCAGGAAAAACAACATGTTTTTCTATTATTACAGGGCTAATTATGGCAGATTCTGGTCGTATTTTTTTAGATGAAAACGATATTACTGATATGCCCATGTATAAGCGAGCACGAATGGGAATTAGCTATTTGCCACAAGATGCTTCAATTTTCCGCGGGTTAAATGTTGAAGACAATATTCGTGCCGCACTTGAGTGTGTAGAAATGGATCCTGATCATCAGCAAGAACGCTTAGAAGAACTGCTTGATGAATTTGGCATTACCCATTTACGAGAAGCCCCTTCTGTGGCGCTTTCCGGTGGTGAAAGACGTCGTGTTGAAATAGCGCGCTCCCTTGCTATTAAGCCAGATTTCTTATTCCTAGATGAACCATTGGCAGGTATTGACCCAATTGCAGTGCAAGATGTTAAAGACATTATTATGCGTTTGAAAAACCATAATATTGGCATTCTTATAACTGACCATAACGTCCGTGAAACCTTAGACGTTGTTGACCGAGCGTACATTATTGCAGAAGGTAGGGTGCTTACTGAAGGTGACCCTGCACATATTATTAATCATCCTGATGTTAGGCGTGTGTATTTAGGCGAGAACTTTTCTCTTTAGCTTTGTGCTTCTCTTGACAAAATCACTTTCAATTCACATATTTGAGTTATCTAAACTTTCATAATGTGTGTCATGGATTATTCGTTTCAAAACTAAGTAACTGCGCAGTTAGCGCTTTTCAACTGTTGAAACGAGAATTTTATGACAACAATACAAATCAATCAGCTTGGTATTTCATTTGCCCACAAAACTTGTTTTGAGGATTTTTCAACCCATGTGCATGACGGAGATCGCATTGCGATTATTGGTCAAAATGGCAGTGGAAAATCGACATTACTAAAAACTTTGCTTAATCAGGTTGAACCAAGTAGTGGATCAATTCATATTTCTGATGACTTTATTTTTGGGTATGTTCCACAAGTTATTTATGAATTTGAAACCTTAAGCGGTGGGCAACGGCTAAATGAGACGTTAACGCAAGCACTGTGTGTTAGCCCAAATGTTTTGCTACTTGATGAGCCAACAAATCATCTTGATGGGAAGAACCGAAAATCACTAATGCGTATGTTGAAACAATACGCTGGAACGTTAATTGTGGTCACCCATGATGTTGAATTTTTAAACACTTGTATTGATACGCTTTGGCATATTGATAGTGGTAAGGTGCATGTTTTTACGGGCAATTACGATGATTACATGCGTGAGGTTCACATTCAGCGCGCATCACTTGAACATGAATTGTTACGTTTGGATCGGCAGAAAAAAGAGACGCATCAAGCGTTAATGAAAGAACAAGAGCGCGCTAAAAAAAGTAATATGAAAGGTGAAAAATCTATTCAAGAACGTAAATGGCCAACGATTGTTTCTAGCGCAAAAGCAAATCGTGCAACTGAAACATCTGGAAAAAAGAAAAAGGCGATTAAAGAAGGAAAAGATGATTTGCTTGAAAAGCTATCAACTTTGCGATTACCTGAAGTTATTACGCCAAAATTTTCCATAAAAGCTGCGGATATAAGAGATCGCGTTTTAGTTTCAATAAGTGATGGCGCGGTTGGTTATAAAGATAACAAAGCTGTTGTCCAAAATATAAATTTTTCACTAGGAGCCAAGGCTAGAATTGCACTTCAAGGAGATAATGGCAGCGGAAAATCAACGTTAATTAAAGCTATTTTGGGTGATCAAAACATAATAAAAACAGGTGATTGGTATATGCCTAATGATATAGGTTACCTTGATCAACATTACGCAACGCTTGATGCTGAAAAATCAGCGATAGAAACAATTACAGAATTAGCTCCGACATGGGCTCATGCTGAAGTGCGCCGTCACCTTAATGATTTTTTATTTCGCAAAAATGAAGAAGTTCAGGCAAAAATTCATCAGCTTTCTGGTGGCGAAAAGGTAAGATTAAGCCTTGCGCAAATAGCAGCAAAAACCCAAAAACTTTTAATTTTAGATGAAATCACTAACAACATTGATTTGTCAACAAAAGAGCATTTGTTGGAGTTTCTAAATGCATATCCTGGTAGCTTTATTATTGTGTGCCACGATGAAGGATTTTTAGAAAAATTAAATCTGGATGATGTGTACTTTGTGAAAGAGAAATCATTAAAACTACTATGAACCTCTTGTTTCAAGCCAGCGGGCAATAAGTTTTTCTGCTTGTTCGTTGGCACATCTTATAACTTTACGATCAACATCTCCATTTTCATTTAAGGAAATTGCCCCTATAAAATTCACACCCTGTGAAATGACGAGGCTTTTATTTGGTACGAAATCTTCTTTCATAAAATTTCTGTAGGCTTGTTTTTCACTTTCAAGTAAAACAAACACCATTGATAAACCATTATATCCAGCTACTCGTAAAATCTCCTTAATAAGGCGATCCTTACCAAAAATATATTGTTCCGGTTCAAATTGATATTGAGCGCTCAGCTTTTTTTTCAGATTTTCATAGGCTATGCGCGCTGCTGCATTTTGAATTAAGGTGTCGCGGAACAGCAAATCTTTGGCAATTTCAGCGTGTCCCTTGTCCCATACATGCAAGTGATGAGTGCGTGGATCACCTTTTGCGAACAAGCGTCTAAGTGGCATGCCGTATTCGCCTAATGCGCCATACCCAACTGCAGCTAAGGATTTATTCAATTGATTGACGCTGGAAATATCTTCAACTTCAATGGTAATGTCGATAATTGGTTTTGCCATAAGATTAGGCACTGATGTGCTGCCTTTGTGGTAAATATTGATGGCTAAATCACCAAAGATTTCTTTTAAAATTTTGGCTTCTTGAGAAAATAGTTGAGGCCATTGCGGGTTATAGGCCACAACTGTGATTTCGCGCATATTTAAACCATATCTTCTGGTTTTACATATTTCTCAAAGTCTGAATGGCTCAACAAACCTAGTTGTTCGGCCGCATCAGCTAAAGTTATATCATCTTCTAAGGCCTTCTTGGCAATTTTTGCAGCATTGTCATAGCCAATAATAGGGTTCAGAGCTGTTACTAACATTAAGGATTTATCAATATTATCTTTCAGTTTTTGTGCATTAACAGTGATACCTTCCAAGCAATTATGACAAAAGCTGTTGCAAGCATCTGCCAATAGTTCAATTGATTCAAGCACATTATGGATGATAACTGGTTTAAAAACATTCAATTGAAAGTGCCCTTGACTGCCAGCAATGGTAACAGTTGTATGGTTTCCCATAACCTGACAGCAAACCATAGTCATAGCTTCAGCTTGAGTGGGGTTAACTTTTCCAGGCATAATTGAAGAACCTGGTTCATTTTCGGGCAAATGAAGCTCGCCAAGGCCGCACCTTGGTCCAGAAGCTAGAAAGCGAATGTCATTGGCAATTTTCATTAAGCTTGTGGCGATAACGTTTAAAACACCCGAAACCTCAACAAGAGTGTCGTGACAGGCTAAAGCTTCAAATTTATTAGGGGCACTAACAAAAGGTAGCTTAGTGTAGCTTGCAACAGCCTTAGCAAAAGCAGCGGGAAAACCTTCTGGGCAATTAATGCCGGTGCCAACGGCGGTGCCACCTTGAGCCAGTTGTAAAAGTCGTGGCATAACGCAATCAAGACGATCAATGTTATTACTTATTTGCGTAACGAAGGCAGAAAATTCTTGAGATAGCTTAATGGGCGTAGCGTCTTGCAAATGGGTGCGAGCAACTTTTATGTATTTTTCAAATTCGCAGGCCTTTTTATGAAATGCATTTTTCAAATTACTAAGGGCTGGTTTTAGGTCATTTGATATGGCAAGCACGGTGGCAATATGCATAGACGTTGGAAAACTATCATTCGATGATTGACCATAGTTAACATGGTCATTCGGATGTACTGGTTTTTTTGTGCCTAGAGGAGAGCCCAGCAATTCATTTGCACGGTTCGCTATAACCTCGTTAAGGTTCATGTTTGTTTGGGTTCCAGAGCCAGTTTGCCAAATAACTAAGGGAAAGTGATCGACAAATTTTTCATCAATAATTTCGTCGCAAGCTTGCACAATAGCTTTTGTTAAGTTTTCATCTATTTTTTTAAGTGAAAAATTAGTTTGTGCAGCGCAGCGCTTTAAAATAGCAAATGCCTTAATAAAAATGGAAGGCATTTTGTGGTTGCCAATTTTGAAATTGTGCCGAGAGCGCTCAGTTTGAGCTCCCCAGTAAGCATCATTTGGAACTTCCACTGGCCCCATAGAATCATGTTCTGTACGTGTTTTCATAGATTAGTTTCTAGCACTTTGATGACGTCATCTACATGACCTTTAACACTAACCTTACGCCATATGTGAGCAACTTCACCTGTTGGGTTAATTAAAAAAGTTGAGCGTTCAATGCCAAAATATTTTTTGCCATACATGCTTTTTTCAACCCACACCCCAAAAGCGTCACAGAGGTTTCCATCAGCATCGCTTAAAAGATCAAATGGAAAATTGTATTTTGAAATAAAATTAGTATGGCTTTTAGAAGAGTCTTTGGAAATTCCAAATACAGCACAACCAAGTTTTTTTAAGCGGTCGTTAGAATCACGAAAATCGCAAGATTCTTGAGTGCAGCCGGGGGTATTATCTTTTGGATAAAAGTATAATACCGCCCAGCGACCTTTTAATTGATCCGATGAAACAATCACATCATGCTGATTAGGAACAGCAAAAGCGGGGAGTGAATCACCAATTTTCAACATGCTAATCCATCATTTGAGCAAGCATTTCTTGATTGATTTCAATCCTATGCAGTTCTTTTAATGCATTAACAGTTGCTGAAGAAATATCAGCTTGAATCATGTTATCTAGATTAACTGAAAACTTTTGTTTATCTTCCTTTGTTACTTTTGAGTGACCAGTTTTTTGTAGCATTACAACAGTGAATCCACCTTTGTCATTGCGACCAGCTGTAGCAGCTTCAGGAGCCAACATAAATGCTTTTTCAGCTAGTGAAACAGGCAGAAGATCTGCGGATTTTCTTCCCTGCTTGCTCAGTTCAATTCTTGAAAGAGTATGGTTTGCTGATAAAGTTAAGTTGTGTTTTTTAACCAAAGCATTCAAAAGTGTGAATGACTTCGCTTCTGATGCAATAGATGAAGCAAGCTTAGATGCTGCTTCAAGTCTTTGCTCAGCTTCCCAGTCCCGCTGCACTTTATGTGCAATGTCAGCAAAAGCTGGCGCGTGTGCTGGGTTTACTTTTGTTACACTTAAAACAAACGCACCTTCACGAGGCACATCAACAAAACCGCTATCTAAACCTTGCTCAACTGTAAATGCTTTTTCTAGCATTGATGCATGCATAGCAGTTGGCTTGGTAAACACTGGCTTGCCCTCAAGATTTTGACCTTTTGCATTAATATTTTCAAAAGTGTGTATGGCTAGTTTCATTCTTGCCGCAACATCAGCTAATGTTTGCCCCGAAGCGATAGCATCGTCAATTTGACTGCGAATCTCATCAAGTTTTCCTGATTTCTGTTCTTGAATAAGCATGGATTCTATTTCATTTTTAGCTTCTTCAAATGTTGCAGTGCGTGGATGTTCAATTTTTGTTACTTGGAAAATATGGAACCCAAACCCGGTTGGAATAATTTTCGTGCAATCGCCGGATTTAAGTGCAAAAATTTCTTTTGCTGCAAATTCAGGAATTTGTTCTTTTACAACTAGGCCTGGCTCTTCAAGCTCTCCTTCAGGTATTTCTTTTAAAATTTTAGCAAATGACATGCCTTTTTTAGCCAATGCTAAAGCTTTTTGAGCATTGTCTTCTTGTGCATAGGTTAACCGAGCAATGTTACGTCTTTCGGGGAATTTTAAATTTTCTTTTTGTGCATTGTAAGACTGACGAATTTGTTCATCAGTAATGCCAAGAATGTGGCGAAGCACTTTAGTATCTAGCACAAGGGCTGTAATGCTACGCAATTCAGGAATAGTATATTTATCTTTGTATTGTTCGTAAAAACTCTCAAGTTGCTCGTGGGTGGCAGAGTGATCAAGTTTAATTTTAGATGCGTCAATTTCTACAAAAGTAAAAACTTTTTCGCGAGTAAGGGCATCAACCAAATTATTTTTATAAGACTCAGGTAAATTGACCCCAATGGTTATGCTTGCAAGTAATTGCTGACGTTGCATGCTTAAACGCGCCTCTTTTAGAAACGCGCGCTCATTCATTCCTTGTTGCTGTAATACGCTTAAAAATTTATTTGCGTCGAATCTGCCGTCGGTTTGAAAAGTGGGCATTTTTTGAATTTGTTCTTTTAAAATTTCATCAGAAGCGCCCAAGTTCATGCGGTCAAGTTCATCGCTAAGCACTAATTGACTAACAAGTCTGTTTATTACAGAAGTATGCATGCCAATCTCTTTCAATTGCTGTGCAGTAACTTGTCCTTTTGTCATTTCATTAATACGAGCGCTTTCTTTTTGAAGATGATGGGAAAGCTCTTCCCGGCTAATGTCATGTTTTCCAACAGTTACAACAGGGCGATGAGCAAAAAATTTGTAGATAATATCGCCAATGCCCCACAATCCAAAACTCAGAACAATGAGCCAAAGCAATATTTTAACAAACCATTTGTGGGCATGATCACGAAATACTTGTAGCATATACACATAACATTTATAGATTTCAACTTACTAACACTACTGAAAAACAGCGAGTTCGGCAAGATTAAGCATTAAGGAGAATGTGATGCAAAAATGGGTTGTGGCAAATTGGAAGATGAATGGTTCGAAAAATCTTCTAAATGAGTACAAAATGTCCTTTCAAAATTATGAAAAACTTATTGTTTGTCCTCCATTTATTTACTTAGAAGAATTGGCAGGACTAAATTTTGGTGCACAAAATATTCATCAGCAACTCAAAGGTGCTTATACAGGTGAGGTTAGTGCACAAATGCTGGTTGAGTTTGGCGTGCAATATTGTTTAGTCGGGCATTCGGAAAGACGCCAACACTTTCATGAAACAAATAGCGATGTGCGTGCAAAAGCTGAGACGTGCTTGGGGGAAAATATTACGCCGATTATTTGTATAGGTGAAACCCTAGAGCAATACGAGGCAAATCAAACCACTGAAGTGCTTGAACGGCAGTTAGATGAGTGTTTGCCAAGTAAATCAGGCTTTTGGATAGCCTATGAGCCTGTATGGGCAATTGGCACGGGCAAGACTCCAACAACTGATGATATTTCAAAGGTCCATTCGATGTTAAGAAAAAAATCACCGAACACAACGTTGCTATATGGTGGCTCGGTTAATGGTAATAATGCAGCGACGATCTTTGCTATACCAAACGTTGATGGTGCCTTGGTTGGTGGCGCTAGTTTGGATATGGTTGCTGTTACAGCTATTTTGAAACATGCCAGATAAAAAAAATTATGCTAAAATCAAAGAAGGGTTTTGTGAAGAAATAATTATGACTATTGCATTTGTGTATCCGGGGCAAGGTTCTCAAGTTATTGGAATGGCGAAGGATTTATATGATAATTTTGCCGTTGCTAAAAATGTGCTTGATGCTGTTTGTGATGTTCTAAAACAGGACTTAAAAACGATAATGTTTGAAGGACCGGCTGATGAATTAACATTAACAGAAAACACACAACCGGCGTTACTTGCAGCAAGCATGATGGCGCAAAAGGTATTAGAAGCTGAATTGGGAAAACCTATTCAGAGTCTAGCGAGTGCTGTGGCTGGTCATTCTTTAGGCGAATACTCTGCATTAACGGCAGCTGGTGCTTTTTCAGTAGAGAATGCAGCTGTTCTTGTAAGATTGCGCGGTAATGCTATGCAAAAAGCTGTGCCAGTTGGGCAAGGGGCCATGGCGGCAATTCTTGGACTTGAAATGACTCAGGTAGAAGAGCTTTTACGTAATGTTCCAAATAAAAATTGGGTTGCACAGATTGCTAATGATAATTCCCCAGGGCAAATAGTGGTGAGCGGTCATGCAGAAGCAATTGCATGGATTATTGAACAAGCAAAAGAAAAGGGCGCAAAGCGAGCGCTTCTACTGCCCGTCAGTGCTCCGTTTCATAGCTCACTTATGGAGCCAGCAGCACTTGTCATGGAGAAAGCTTTAAGCACTGTTAATACAAATCAACCGAAGGTTAACGTGTATGCAAATGTGACAGCTATGACTGTAGATCACCCTGCAGAAATCGCACCGCTTTTGGTGGCACAGATTACTGGAAGAGTGCGTTGGACGGAATCGATTAGCAACATGCACAAACGCGGCATTAATACTTTCGTTGAAATAGGTACGGGCAAAGTGCTTTCTGGTTTAATTAAACGCATTGCGCCAGAAGCTAATGTTTATAATTTCGGCAACAAGGATGAATTACAATCTGTTACAGCTTTATGGATGTGATGTGATTATCGTCTACACAACGGTTGAAAAACTTGAGCAAGCTGAGAATATTGCGCAAATTCTTTTGACCGAACGCTTGGTTGCGTGTGCAAATATGTGGCCGATTCATTCAATGTATACTTTCAATGGAAAGTTGGTGAAGTCTGCTGAGATTGGTGTGTATTTAAAAACAGGTGTTGATCGTCAAGACGCTGTCTATAACCGATTAGTTGAGTTGCACCCTTATGAGTGCCCGGCAATTATAACCATGAAGATTGACCAGGCGCACCTGCCATTTGTGCATTGGGTACACGAACAAACGGGCAGTTAGGTGTTATTATTTGATGACATGCCGCCATTTGCACAAAAAAATGAGACAGGGTTTTCATTGTGGGTAAAGGTTACCCCCAAGGCTTCTAAGAACCGGATTGGTGATTTGGTGGATGCTACCATGGGGCGCAAAATGCTTAAAGTTTATGTAACATCACCACCTGAAGACAATCTAGCTAACATTGCCGTTATTGAGGTGTTAGCTGAATATTTACACAAGGCAAAATCAAAAATTCAAATTATTAGTGGCCATACAATGCGGGAAAAACGTATTCAGGTTTTGACATAAGCCAATGCTTTTTTAAACATAGTCGGCAAACCATAGTTGCCTAAATTGCTTAACGCTGTCCATTGCCCGTTATTTGTATTCGCTACAAACGTTTCCCACAAGGTTAACTCTAACTCAAAATGAGTAAAAATATGGCGTACCGTTCCAATATGCGTCCATTCAGATTTTATGGGATATTGCACAATGGTTTGTTCACTAGAAAATTCACTAGAAGGAAATTGATACATACTGGCAAGCAAGCCTTTTTCGGGGCGTTTTTCAATACATACTTGGTTTTTATGACGCATAATAAAACTGTGGCCAAAGCGCTTTGGTCTAGCTGTTTTTGCGGGCTTCAAAGGTAATATGTTTTGCAAATCTTTGGAAAAAGCTAAGCAGTTGTTTTTTAAAAAGCAGTCATTACACTTAGGGTTTTTTGATTTGCAACGGGTTGAACCTATATCCATGAGAGCTTGGCTTATCGCGCCAGAATGATCACTGTGCGCTAAGGAATCAGCTATTTCCTGAATTTGTATTTTTTGAATTTTTCCAGACGATGATACCGCAAACAAACGACAAAGTACGCGGTTTACGTTGGTATCAATAGCAATAATGGATTCACCAAAAGCAATGCTAGCAATAGCTGCAGCAGTGTATGGCCCTAATCCGGGCAGTGTCATTAATGCGTGATAAGAATTTGGCAAAATTCCATGATATTCATCGGCAACAATTTTTGCGGTTTTGTGCAAATTACGTGCACGTGAATAGTACCCCAAACCTTGCCAACATTGCATAAGCTCATCTTGCGAAGCGGCTGCCAAGTCTTGAATTGTTGGCCAACGTTCTAGAAATTTAGAAAAATATCCTTTTACGGTAGCCACAGTTGTTTGTTGCAACATGACTTCGCTCACAAGGATGTGGTAGGGATTAACTGGCTGTTTTCTCCAGGGCAAATCTCGCTGATTTTCCCCGTACCAATTGAGCAATTTGCTCTGAATCAAAGGGATTTGTGATAACAACTGCGTCATTAACTTGATTTTTAAACCATGTCATTTGGCGTTTAGCATACTGTCGAGTCGTTTGTTGAAGCAAGGAAATCATTTCTTCCTTGGATATTTCATTGGCTAAATACTGCCAAATCTCTTTAACACCAATTGCTTTGCAGACTGGTGCATCAAGCGTTACATTTTGTTTTAATGCTTGCACTTCTTGCACCACTCCTTCGTCTAGCATTCTGATAACTCGAGCGTTGATAAGATTGTATAGCCTCTCTTTTTCAGGCATTACCACAATAAATTTTTTAATTTGCTTAATAAGCGGTTGTGATTTTCCTTGGAATGATTTGATTGATTGGCCTGTTTGTAACATGACCTCTAAAGCGCGTCCCAGTCGCTGGCTATCATTTTGGTGAAGGTGGTTTTTGATAATTGGGTCGTGCTTAATGACTTCTTCGTAGAAATCTTCTTTTGACAAATTGCTTTGTAATGCGCGCACTGATTTTTTGATTTCATCAGAAATGTTCGGCATGGGGGAAAGCCCCTGAATGAGAGCATTTAAATACATACCCGTGCCCCCCACAATAATTGGGGTTTTTTGGCGTTTAATAACGTTATCAATTGTTGATTGAGCAAGCTGGGTCCAGTCTTGCACGGTCGATATTTGGTCATCATGATAAATTCCAAACAAATGATGTCTGGTTTGTGCAAGCTCTGCATTGTCTGGTGAAGCTGTTAAAATGGGGATGCTTTTATAAAGCTGCAGACTATCGGCATTAATAATTTCACCATCTACATGATGAGCAAGCCAAAGTGCTAATTTTGACTTTCCACTAGCTGTTGGACCACCAATAATGAAGCACACGTTTTCTAACTAACCTTTTCTATGCGAATCATGTTTGTGCCGCCAGATTGCCCAAAAGGCACGCCGGCAGTTATGACAACATAATCATCAACTTGTGCAAAACCTTCTTGTTTAGCGAACGCACAAGCCGTTTCAACCATTTGTCCTATTGAAAAAATATCATCAGTCAAAGCTGGGTGCGCTCCCCAAACTAACGTAAGCTGTCTGGAAGTTTTCAGAACTGGCGTTAGCGCCAATATATCGCAATGGGGGCGTTCACGGGCCGCATGAAATGCCGTGCGTCCAGTTTCTGTAAAGGTAACCATTAATCCACTACCAATAATACCAACGGCAGATCTTGCAGCGGTTGTTACAGCATCACTAACAGTGGGAGAAGGCAATGTATAACTGTCATCAAGCATTTTTTGGTAAAAGGGATCTTTTTCTGTGCGTTGAATAATGCGATCCATCATTGAAACAGCTTCTATAGGGTAATCACCCGATGCTGATTCCGCTGAAAGCATAACCGCATCAACACCGTCATAAACAGCTGTTGCTACGTCTGATGCCTCTGCACGGGTAGGGGTTGGCGTATGCACCATTGAATCTAGCATTTGGGTAGCGACAATAACGGGTTTGCCCAGACTACGGCAAGTGCGAATAATTTGACGCTGTATAACTGGCACATCTTCCGCAGGCATTTCCACACCTAAATCACCACGAGCAACCATAACCGCATCCGACAAAGTCACAATTTCTTGTAAATATTGTATGGCCATAGGCTTTTCAATTTTAGCGATCAGCTTTGCTTTTCTGCCCACAAGTTCGCGCGCCATAATCAGGTCATTTGGCTGTTGAACAAACGATAATGCAACCCAATCAACGCCCAATTCCAGTCCAAATTTTAAATCGATGATATCTTTTTTAGTCAGTGCATCAATTGGCAGCACCACATCGGGAACATTCACTCCTTTACGATTAGAAAGTTCAGTGCCTGACATAACAATAGTTTCAGCAAAATCAGGGCCACTTTTTGTAATTTTAAGGCGAACCTTACCGTCGTCTAAAAGTAAATCAACATTTTCTTTAAGAGCTTGAAAAATTTCAGGGTGCGGCATGCACACACGATGATTATTTCCAGGTGTGCTGTCCAAATCAAGTAAAAATGTTTGTCCTGGTTTTAAAGAAATTTTTGTATTAGAAAAAGTTCCAATGCGCAGTTTTGGTCCCTGCAAATCAAGCAAAATACCAATGGGTCGTTTGAATTCCTGTTCAATTCTTCGAATAATTTTATAATTTTCCGCATGGCTTTCGTGTTCACCGTGGGAAAAATTCAGACGAAAAACATCGGCACCTGCTATAAATAATGCTTTGATTTGTTCATAGTTTGACGAAGCCGGACCTAAAGTAGCAATGATTTTAGCTTTACGTTGCCTGCGCATGATGATTTTTCAAAAGATTCCTTCATTCATTATTTCAAATGCCTGTCAAAAAACAAGAGGGAAGAGTCAATTAACCACATTATAATAGTTTTTTAATGTATTGAATGCGTTAGAGACAGATGGGGTTTTTGATTATGTTTTATTATTAGCCGCAGTTTACTTGATCATTATGATAATTATGATAATACTGACTGTATCCCCACGTCCTTTTGAAGGGCTTAGGATGACGATGTTTACCGTCTTCATGAGGAGCGCAGCGACGTAATGATCCAGTGAGTAATTTCTTATTATTGAAACTAAAAATCCCCAGTCAGAACGAACTGACCGGGGATAATTGTAGTAACTATTGCTTCAGACAATTACAGAGCTGTACCAACAGTAATAGGGCGAGCCCAAACGGTAGCGTTACCTAATTTTAGTGTTGAGCCTGTGTTGAACTTCAAGGTGCCAAAAAGATCAGCGCCTGTGTCAGCAGGAACGTTTACTGAAGCAGCTACTTCAAGAACGCCACCTGATTGCACAATCATATCGTCTGGCGCACAATCCGCTGTAGCAGCCATAACTTTAGCTAAACCACCAGAAAGTACATTAACATCAGCAGCAGGCAGTTTACTAGCTGCTGAAGCACCGAAATTTACTATACCTGAAATATCCACAGGGGCAGCAGCACCACTTAAATCAGCAGGAGTAACTATACCAGTTCCAGCAATAGTTAATTTCTGATCTCCGCTAAGGCCAGCTAAAGCACCGTTACCACCGGCAGTTACCGTACCTGCAGCAGTCATAACAAGTGCAGGAATATTAACAGCTGCTGTAGATTCTAGTGTGCCACCATTCATTATGACGTTTGCGCCAAATGCTGCAGATGATGCCACTTTAACATTTCCCGTTGTTAATTTTATACTGTCCGTTACTGAGCCGCTTAATGTAATGTTGTCTATGCCTGCTGCGCCTACGAAATTTGCCTTACCTGTAACTACACCGGCGTACTCTGCGCCATCTACAAAGTTAATTGCCAATTCCGCAGAATAGCTTGTGTTTATGGTAATGATCACTACCATTGTAATAAAATCTAAGATTAGCGAGTGAATATTTTTCATTTTTAAACTCCAATTTCAATAAAAGATTTGCACAAAACCGCAATAACTATTATTATATTTATTTAAAGTTAATAAAATACTAATTGATAGTTATTTATTATTCAAAGTAAAAGTAAAAGTCAGCATGAGTGTTTTTTTGTTGTGAAAAATGCTTAGAGAATTGAAATGTAGGTATTTTAATTTTGGTTCAAGGTTGAAAAAAATCCCCAACCAGATTTATTTCAGGTGAGGATTTTTTTTTTTATTAAACTATGCAGGTGTTAGTGTTCAGCCAACAATAACATTTTGGCTAAACCTTTTAGCGCCAATATTCAGTGACGTTGTTGTCAATGAATTAAAAGCAGAAGCAGCAGTGTTTGCAGCTGTTGCATCTACTTCAGAAGCTGTTACATCACCACCGTAAGTGCCAGCTGCTGCCAAAGTTAATGCATCAAAGTCGCAAATATTAGAATGCAAGTTAGATGTAGCATTAAGAACTATTGGGTTTGCTGCCGAAGCAATACCACCAGTGCAAGCCATGTCAGCCAGAGTGATCACCTCAGTACCAGCAACACCAGCCAAAGTTAATAGACCGGCTCCTCCTGTTGCTGCTAAATCAAGGTCATTACCAGCCCTAACTGTGCCAGCAGCACTCATTACAAGTGGAGGCACTGTTGTTACAGCCGGCGCTGTTTCTAGGTTACCGCCATTCATGATGACAGAACCTGTAGCTGCATTACCAAGCGCACCATCTACGCTACAGTAAACTGAGCCAGCAGCTATTTCAAAAACTGTTAAGCTAGCGTCGTTACCTGCATTAGAAATTGTAAGTTGATTCGCACTTATTTTTTTTGCAGCACCAGTAATTTGGCCAGCCATTACTGCATTTCCTGCTGCGGTATCTAGTTCTAGCACTGCGGCAACAGAAATAGAAGAAAACCCTGTCACAGTAACCAGTGCCAAAGTAATTTTTTGAATACTTTTCATTTTCAAACTCCAATTATTAAAATATGTATGTATAATTCGTAACAATTACTATTTTAATACAGTGGGGTTAATAAAATACTAACTGCACATTATTAATTATTCAAATATAAATAATAATTTCATTATATTGGTGTTTTTGCAGAAAACATATGAAATGCCGCAGAATTGCTGCCACTTAAAATGTTAATTTTTGCTTATAAAAAATCCTCGGTCAAAAAAATGACCGAGGACTTAAGTATAAAAATATACTTAACTGTTAAGCAACAGTAACTGCTTGAGAGAATGCTACACCGCTACCAAATACGATTTTACGTGCAGTTAAGCTAGAAAAAGCACCAGAAGCAACGTTTATGTTTGCATCAATTTGACCAGCTGCCCCTACTGTTACAGCTGAAGAAGCTGCTGCAGAAAAGCCAGTGTTAATATCTAGCACACCGCTGAAAGAAGCAGTAGCTGGAAGTGTAGAAGAAGCACCTAAGTGAGCGTTTACTGCTGATAGTGAATTCATTTCATTACAATTACCAAGGTAAGCAGTACCAAGCATGCTTACATCAGGAGCAGCACCAGTACCTGCATCCAAGTTTAAAAGCTTATCAACACCTCCACTTATAGCGCCAATAGCTATATCATCACCAAGAGCTGCCGCTGCAAAAGTAAAAGTAGTATTCTCATTCACTACAACTGCAGGGATAGTTGTAATAGCAGTGCCAGCGTTTAAATTACCACCGCTCATAGTAAGACCACCACCAGGCATGTTAGCATTAGCACTAATCAAAACTGAACCAGCAGCAACTTCTAGAGCACCTGAAATCGTGTTGCTTATAGTAAGTTGGTTAGCACCAATTTTCTTTGCAGCACCAGTAATCACACCGGCCATTGTTGCATCACCCGCAGCTGTGTCTAATTCTAGAACTGCAGCAGAAAGAGTTGACGTTGCAGCAACTGTAAGTAAAGCTAAAGTCAATTTTTGAATAGTTTTCATAATGTAATTCCTTTTCAAATAAAAATGTTTAAATTTAATAAATCTTATTTTTATATTAATATGATCAACAAAACGGTAGCGGTTACGAATATAATTGCCCATTTCTTAGTAATTATTAGTTGTATCGCGCTCCTTATTTAAAATTACTTTGTTGATCGTATTAATAATATTAGTTATAAACCATAAATATTAACAAAGTGTAAATATAGAAATAATAATTCGCTATTATAAACTATTATTTTTCAATATTGATGTTATTGTGAGAAGATAAGCGATATGCTATGGGCATTCTTATTTATTATTTCTTCTTTATGAATAAATATTTTTTAATTGGTGATTGTGGTGATTCGTATCAGTAGATCTCCGATCATGCCAGAGATGACAAGAATTCTATAGAATAAGTATGGATTGCCACGCTACGCTCGCAAAGACGGCGCGAACCGTCATCACGAAGGAGTGTAACGACTGCGGTGATCCATGCTTGGGTGATTAGTAACAATGGGAACCGTGGTCAAGCCATAGGAAAACTGGTTGAAGTTGGGCTGCTATCAAGCCGGAGATGATGGGAGATTATAAAAATGGATCTTGATGCCTAGCTATAGAATCCAATGAATCTATGCAATTATCTTTTCTTAAAGAAATTAACTAAGAAAAGATAGACATCTATTTTTTCTTTAAATGGTTGACTAAGAAAGAATAACCATTTATCTTTTCCTTAAGAGTGTCATAAAGAAAAGATAATGCTTAATAGTAGAATTGGCACATACGCAAATCACAATATTGCAGGTGAGGTTTATAGGTCTTACATTCCTCATAAATTACCGCCCAAACCCGATATTGACCTAACAGTCTTGCATTCTAAATTAGAAAAAGCGAATCAGTCTTTGGGGGAACTAAATGGTATCGCCAAAACAATTCCAAACGCAGCGCTTTTCACATACATGTATGTGCGAAAAGAAGCATTGCTATCATCTCAAATAGAAGGAACACAAAGTTCATTTTCTGACCTTATATTATTTGAAAACAGCCAAAAACTAGACATTTCAATTGATGATGTTGAGGAAGTTTCTAATTATGTAAAGGCCCTAAATTTTGGCTTGAACCAATTGCAAAAAGGTTTTCCATTGTCACTGCGTTTGCTGCGTGAAATTCATGGAATTTTGTTACAAGGGGGCAGAGGCGCTAAAAAACAACCAGGTGATTTTAGAACATCTCAAAATTGGATTGGTGGTACAAGACCAGGGAATGCTTTATTTGTACCTCCTGCTCCTGAGCATTTAATGACAGCATTGAGTGATTTTGAAAAATTCTTGCATGATAAACAGTGCAATTTGCCTATGCTTGTTAAGGCTGGTCTTGCTCATGTGCAATTTGAAACTATTCACCCTTTTTTGGATGGTAATGGGCGTTTAGGCAGATTGCTAATTGCTTTATTACTTCACGAATGGGGAATTCTCAACGAACCAATTTTATATTTAAGCTTGTATTTAAAGCAAAACCGCCAGATGTACTACGAGCTTTTGCAAAGAATGCGAGTAGATGGTTGTTATGAGGTGTGGTTAGAGTTTTTTTTGGATGGAATCTTGCATTCAGCAACGCAGGCCATAAACACCGCGCATCAATTAAATGCTTTATTTGAAGAGGATCTTGCTAAAATTAACGCGCTAGGAAGAATTAAATATTCTTGTATCAAAGTGTGGGAATACATGAAAAAACTACCGCAAGTAACGGTGCCATTATTATCGCCAGCACTAGGGATGAGCGCGCCTACAGCCAGAAGTTGCTTAAGTATTTTAGCTGAAAAAGGAATTTTAAAAGAAATCACCGAAATGCAACGAGATAGAATATACGTGTACAAAAACTATTTGGATGTCTTAGAAAAAGGAACTGATCCGTGTGGAGCCTTCCTATGATTTGTTGTTTAACAACAAGAAAGCGGGTATCCATAACGATTTAGTATCAATGGATCTCCGATCATGCCAGAGATGACAAGAATTCTATAGAATAAGTATGGATTGCCACGCTACGCTCGCAAAGACGGCACGAACCGTCATCACGAAGGAGTGTAACGACTGCGGTGATCCATATTTATGTTGTGAAAATTCACCATTTGGTGGTGAAATATTATGGGAAAAATAAAAATCCCCAGTCAGAACGAACTGACCGGGGATAGTTGTAGTAACTATTAGTGCAGAAAAATTATGCGGGTGTACCAACAGTGATGTTACGTGCCCAAGTAACACCATCACCTAGTCGTAGAATAGCTCCTGATGCGAAATTTAGGAGATCACTACCGTCAACGTCACTGCCGAACAAGTCTCCTGCATCAGCAGCTGCAGGCACTGTAACGTCATCAACTACTTTAAGCACGCCGCCACTTTGAATTGTGGTAACACCAGGAACACATTCTGCAATAGGATCCGCTAAAATTTCTAGCATCCCAAGAATGGAGTGAACGCCATCAGTTGATGCATGCCCAGCACCACCAACTTGTAAGTTCGCATGTGTATCTACGGTTATTGGGGTGGCAACTCCGCCCATGTTGGCAGCAACAACAAGATTTTTATACGTGCCATCTCCAGCATCAGTACCCTGTATAGTTAGAGTTGAAGCGCCAGCAGGAATAGTAGCCCATGAAAGGCTGGCAACGTCTAACAAGACTTGTCCGCTTGCAGACATAGTAAGTGCAGGAAGTGCTCGTCCATCATCGTTAACCTTTAGAATGTTGTCCGCAGTTGTCATGAAAGTAACTGCAGATGGCATGCTTGATGCACCAGAAACGTTGAATTGACCGGCTTGTAATTCCAAAGCAGCAGATACGGCACCGGAAACGTTAGCAATACCAGCACCAGTTTTTTGAATTTTGCCAGCAGTAAGTGAACCAGTAACATCTGCACTGTTGCCTAATGTTTGAACGTCAAGAACTAGAGAAGTAGCTGAAAGTGAAGACGCTGCAACAACTGTAAGTAGACCCAATGTCAATTTTTGAATAGTTTTCATAATATTATTCCTTTTAAAAATAAGATTTATACAAATTAATAGTTAGTATTGACACCAACTATAGTTAAATATAAACAGTAAATATTAATAATTAATAAATATTTTTTTAATTTAAAGTAAATATATAAATGAATTTATTACGGATTATTACTGTATTTATTTTTTCTGTATTTTTTATTATGGATTTCTATCGTTCGGTTATGCCAAACGGCTATACCTTGGCGAGAGCCATAAGAAGACTCAAGAAGATGCCCCCACAGTAGTTTCCCTACGACTTGATC
>CAYUNR010000010.1:0-36297 GCA_964446295.1 uncultured Candidatus Finniella sp.
GATGCAAAAGTAAATGCATCTTTTGAAACTAGTCCAACTGATTCAATGCTAATAGGCCAAAGGTGCATGTCATAAACTGTGCGAAATCGGCATTGAACATCTTCAACGGAGCGTGCTAATAACTTTGTGCCTTTTGGTAAAAAATGCCCTTTGTCAGGAGGCGTTTGATTGACATCAACCTGCAGTTTTGCAATGGCCATAGCAGGAACAGGATTAATTAAATGAGGATACAATACACTCAATAAAGCATGGGCCGTTTGTGGAAAACGGTCATCAATAGCGCGGCTAAGTCGTGCTGTTAAAAACGCAAACGATTCAAGCAACCGTTCCACATGCGGGTCAGGTGATTCATCGTCCGTTAGTTCAAGTCGTCGCGCAATTTTTGGGTATTGCTTTGAGAACTCTTGGCCACTTAAACGCAAGTAGTTGAGTTCTTCTTGATAATAGCGAACTAGGCTATCGTCTACCTTTGCCATAGAGTCTTGAATTTAATCCCCTATGACAATGGTAAGGCGAATGGTGTGCATAACACAATAGTGCTTTGCTTTTATGGATACGATGCGTATCTATCTTCTAGTTTTGTCCATGCTACATGACGAATTTCTTGTGCTATAGCAGCGTAATCACCTGGTAATACGAACTTATCGTAATGGTTGGGCGATTTATCTAAAAATATATTTTTAGCTGTTGGCGATGTTAAAATAACAGTGGCTAGGTGTTTGCCACCTGTTTCTGCTGGGTACGGCATTGTTACGCTATCATATGGTCTATCTTTAAGACGGGTCATGACGTCAAGCGGTGTTCTGCCATATGCTTCTCCGCTTGAAAAAACAAAGACATTCACATTATTAATAATTGCCCATAATTGAGTATAAGGCGCGTCACAAGGTAGCCAACCACATAGTTCATCTTCTCTAAGTGCTAATGTTTCCATTTCTGCTCTCAAAGAATCAGCTGAAAGTTCTGTAGGAAGAACAGGCAGTGATGTCGCTATTTCTAGTCGTTGTGAAAGTAACTGTTGATTCATTTTCCTGTTAAGTGCTTCTTTTTCACTATCATAGCTATCCCATAATGTTCTAATTGCTTTTGCTTCGGCATGGTTAGCAGTGGTGGTGCAAATTTCTTGGCAAACTCCATTGATAAAATTAGCATATCCCGTTGTGCAAAGAGCATCTATGGAAAAGGCATGCTCGCTTCTTCCGGGGAGCATATTTGTGCTAATAAAATCTTTTAAAGTGCTACCAATTAAAATATATTTTTCTGTTTGCTTAGCGTCTCTATCAGAGTAGTTTTCTGCAAGGGTGCTATATTTTTGATGCAAACTCAGCATGGTTACTTGTTTTTGTCCAATTTCTTTAATAAATTCTGGATTTTTTAATTCAAACGCTTTAATTTTCTCTTCATTTAGTGTTAGAGCATTTCTTGCTGCTTGCATCGCAACTTCTGTTGTTTTTACATTTTTAATAAAATGATCTAACTGTTGTTTGGTGGCAAACAGCGCTTTATGCTCTTTAATGAGAGCTTCGTTACTTTTTTGGCATTGTTCGAATTCTGCTTGCGCTAATTTAAAGGCGGCTTCAGTTTCAGTGCGAGCAGTTCCTATTGCCGCTTTAGCTGTTGTTTCTGCTACTTTTGCTTCATTATCTAATCTAAGAATTTCAGCATCAATTGTTTCTAAAAGCCTATTTAATTCGGCATTGGAAGCTCTTAATGACATTACTTCGTCTATTATGTTTTTAAAATTTTTGGCGTGAGCACCCATTGCTAATTGATCAGGCATATTTAAAAATGCATGAAAAGAAGTGAGTGATGCTTCTAGCGTAGGTAATTGGGTAACGTGCATTACCAAATCTTTTTTTGATTGTGCTAAAAGTGCTTCATTTTCTGTTTGTTTATCTATTAGAAATGTTTGATAAGTATCTAGTTTTGCTTGTAGTGCATCTGCTTGTTCCGAATCTGTTAAACGAAATGCTGCAATTTTATTAGAGATAAGTGTTACAAAACCAATTCCATCCATATGTCTGCTGGCAAGGAAATAGAGTCGTTTGGCCTCACTATCAGTTGCATGATCTAAAATAGCTCGATAAATTTTATGACGACCATTTCCTTCTTGTATGCCTTCTAGCGGGCCATCTGTTGGTATAAAACAGCTATGCTCTCCACACATTCCATCTCCTAATGAAGGCACTGGTTTAAGCGCTACACTTGTAGAAAGGCCAAGTAGAGCGATTGTTTCTGCTTCAAGTTCAAGGGGTAATGATGTTTCTGCAACACTATTGAGCACAGTGGTTAAATGATCAAATACTGCTGCATAAGTTGCACCCAAACTTTTCATTTTAAAACTATTCAGCATGGCTCCTAATTTTGCAAATACCGTGTCAGAGATAGATTCATTGGCAACGCGCTCTAAAGTATCTTCATCAAGGCATACTATGGCTGATATATCTAGTTTGTTGCCCGCTTGCTTAAATAGTCCGTAGCGTAATTCACGCTTTACACGATTTCTTAAGTCATCAAGCGTTGATCTTTCATTCCAGAAATACTCTTGTGCTGCTAAGGAAAGCATTGTAATTCTCAGCAAATGCTCTTTTTGATGTGTTTCTCTGGCAATTGATTTATCAAGATGGCTTAAGAAATCATACACAATACGGTGATTTCTAACTTTTCCTGTTCCCCACTGAGTATTGAACGCGTAATACAATTCGGTTTTGAGGTGTGCGTCGACCATTACGTCAATTTCGGGTTGTGTGGCAATTCTGTCAGATAGAGTGGTAATCAGTTGATTAGTCGTTTGTCTGGCCATATTGTCTGCTTCTTCTGTATAGCCTTTTTCAGAAAAATCAGTAGTTCTTGTTAAGATTTCTTCAATCTCAGCGTAAAGAGTAACTGTTGCTTCAGCAGAATCTGCTGATCGTGCAATACTCATGGCAACGAGTAACCCACACAAATAGTTTCTTGTGCTCATTTTTAATATCCTAAATAAAAGAGATATTTTAAGTATTGGGAGCAAATATTAAAATTTTATTAAAACTAGAAACAATTTTAATGAGATATAATCAGGTGTTTCTGTGAAGCTGGTGAGTGATGTCTAATTTTTGATCATAATTTTTCGTGTGATTACCCATGCAAGAACGGCTTCAGCACCAATCATTAATGCTAGAGGCAGATAAGTGTGATCGTAGAAATGTGCAATGATCTGCAAACCGGCCGCGCTAAATATTAACCTTAAAGCAACTAGCATTCCAGAAGCTCGTGCCGCTGCTCCTCGTACTGCTCCCATAGCTATTGGATAGCACATACTAATAGGTATCGCGCACGCCATGCTTGACCCAATTAAAATGACTGTTAGTAAAAAGGGGTCTGTTGGTAAAATGAATCCGTAAATGCCTGCTAGTAGTCCGAACAAAACATACAATTTAATACTTACTTTGAAGCACTGTTGTTTACCGAATCGTTTATACAACATGCCGCTGCAAAAGCTTACAATTCCGAATGATGATGCAAGTGCTCCTTGGTACATTCCAAAGTGTTCTAAAGAAACACCTAAATCTTCTCGATAAAAAATTGGAGCAAGTCCCACAAATACAAAATAGCATACGGAAATACTTAATATTGCAGCAGCTGGCCATAGAAAAGTTTTTGATTTGAATAGTGGTATGTAGGTTTTAAGACCTAAACTAGGTTGGATTTTATGAGGTGTTTTTTGTCTTGGGAGATATTTTACGCTTAAAGCAAAACAAACAATGGACAAGATCAGTAGTGCTAAAAAATTAGAGCGCCACCCAAACCACAAGTTTAAATAGCTACCCAGTACTGGTGCTGCACCCATAGTAATGCCACCAATGCCATTTAGAATGCCCATATAACTCTCTCGGGATTTTGGGTAAAATTCGTAAATGATTGAGTAGCTCAATACATTAGGGCCACTCATGCCCAAACCTTGTAATACACGTCCTATTAGCAATGTTTCAAACGTGGGTGCAATATAGCAAAAAATACTTCCTATAATAAACACGCAAAGAGATATCAAAGATATATTTTTGCTACTAAAACGTTCTGCTAATGGACCAACCCATAAAGTGCTTAAAGCGTATGCAAAAAAATTCAAACTTAAAGCGAGTTGAGTCTGCTCAATGCTAATAGAAAAAGCTTCCATGATTTCAGGGAAGCTTGGCGTGAACACGTCCATTTCCATGCCTGTTAGAACGCTCATTAAGCAAAGGCTTAAAAAGCGCAAGTCTATAAGCTTAGATGCTCTAATGGCCATCGTGGTTTTGGCTGAAATTCATCTGTTGATGGTAGCATGCCGTTGTTGATTGCCTCAATAGCTGCCCATCCAATCATAGCAGCATTGTCTGTGCATAAATCCATGGGTGGAAAAATTGCTTCTATTGATTTTTCAGTACATAAACTTTGAAGTTGTTCGCGTAAATGTTTATTGGCTGCAACGCCACCGGCCATAACTAAACGTTCTACTTTATGACGACTACATTTTAAAGCTTTGAGTAATCGTTCTTTAAAAATTTCACCAACTGTATATTGGAAGCTTGCTGCAATATCGCAAGCAGTTTGTTCATCAATCGTATTTTTTTCAATGGTTTGCTTTACTGCTGTTTTGAGTCCTGAAAAAGAAAAGTTAGGTTCAGGCGTATGTTCTAATGGTCGCGGAAATACGAAGCGTTTACTATCTCCAAATACTGCTTTTTTCTCTAAGGCAGGTCCGCCGGGGAAATCAAAATTTAAAAGCTTGGCAATTTTGTCGAAACATTCTCCTGCAGCATCATCTAGCGTTTGTCCTAAAAGGTTGTATTGACGAAATCCTAATACTTCAACAAACATACAGTGTCCACCTGAAGTTAATAATAACAAGTAAGGGTAGGGGGCGTCATGACTTAATCTAGCAGTTAAAGCATGTCCTTCTAGGTGGTTGATTGCATAAATGGGCTTATTCAAAGAAAGACTCAGAGATTTTGCAAGCATTACACCTACCAAAACGCCGCCTATAAGTCCAGGGCCCGCTGTGACTGCAATTGCGTCAATTGCGCTTAAGGAAATTCCAGCTTTCTTTATTGCTTGATTCAAAATTGGTTCAATATTACAAAGATGTGCTCGTGCAGCAAGTTCAGGAACGACTCCGCCATATGCTTGATGCTCATTTATTTGGCTACGAGTGACTAAGCTTAACATCCTATTGCCAATAATTTCATTCTGAATTACAGCAATAGACGTTTCGTCACAACTTGTTTCAATTGCCAAAATAATCATAAAATATCTTTCAAGTTAACTATTTCTTAAATAAATTCATGTAGGTTAACACTATAGATAAAGAATTTTTTATGATTTTGGAAGGTAAACTATGGCAGAAAAAGCAAAAAAAAGAGTGTCCATTGCATGTCAAGGTGGTGGCTCTCACGGAGCTTTTACTTGGGGTGTCTTGGATAAGATATTGGAAGATGGTCGCTTTGAAATTGAGGGTCTGACAGGGACTTCTGCTGGTGGTATGAATGCTGTAGCTGTGGCTCAAGGATTGGCAAAGGGCGGAAATGAAGAAGCTCGTGCTACGCTAAAATTATTTTGGGAGAGAGTTTCTGAAAGCGGAAAAAATAGCTCTCTTAACAATCGCGGTCCTATAGATAAGCACATGAATAACTGGACAATGTATAATTCTCCTGGGTTTGTTATGTTCGAGTACTTAAGTCGTATGTATTCGCCTTATGAACTGAACCCAATGAAAACAGATCCATTGCGTGATGTGATTAAGAAAACCTTTGATTTTGAATTTTTAAAAACACAAGACGTTTGTAAAGTATTTTTGTGTGCTACACACGTGTTTACTGGTAAATTGACCGTGTTTAAAACTGAAGAATTAAAAGTTGAATGCTTACTTGCAACAGCATGCTTACCAACAATTCATAGTGCTGTATTGGTAGATGGTGAATATTATTGGGATGGTGGGTTCATTGGAAATCCTGTGATGTTCCCATTAGTTTATGATTGCGAATCTTCTGACATTATTTTAATTCAATTGAATCCAACTGTTAGAAATAAATTACCAACAAGTGCTCGTGAAATTGGTGATCGTTTGAATGAAATTACTAACAATGCTTCAGTTGTACGTGAAATTCGTGCAATGCACTTGATTAGCCAATTACAAGACGAAGGAATTATTCCTGAAGGACGTATGAAACGCGTTCACTTACATCTTATTGAAGACGAATCTACCTTCCAAGAGCTTGGTTGGGGAAGTAAGCTTAATACTGAGCCAGAATTTTTCCAGCATTTGTTTGAAAAAGGCCGTAAAGCAGCTGAATCTTGGATTAAGGAAAATTACGACAATGTAGGCAAAAAAACGACAGCTCCGATCCGTGAACATTTCACAGGAAAAGACTGGACTAAGCACACAAGTCATAGTGGACCTATAAAAATGATCGATAAGAAAAAGAAATAATAAAATTCCTCTGTAAGAAAAAAGGGCTCTTTAAAGAGCCCTTTTTTTGTGAATAGTTTGACTTTTATTCAGGGATAGTCATTATGCGTTCAATTCTTACGCCTGTGAGCCATTTCCAAACTTCATACCACTTTGCTGACGTTGAAAAGAATACAAAAGCAACTTTACCCATAAGATGATCATAAGAAATAAAACTTACTTTGTCATTCATGTAACGGCTATCAAGCGATCCATCGCGGTTATCACCAATGATCATGAAGTGATTTTCTGGAACGACATACTCTGGCGTATCATCGACTCTATGCTCTCCGAAAGGAATGCACTTAATAAAAGTGTGCTTAACGCCGTTCGGAAGTGTTTCCTCATATTTTTGAGCCATAATATTTTTACCATATTGATCAACGTGTGGAAAATCTTCAACTCGTTTAATAGGGCACTCTTTACCATTAATCCACAAACGTCCTTTTTTCATTTGAACGCGGTCACCTGGTAAACCGATAATGCGTTTAACGTAATCTTTTGCGGAATCCCAAAGCTTAATACCCAAAATAGAAAATGGTTCAGAATCTTTTGGGTTATGAAATACACCTATATCCCCCATTTTAGGGTTTTCCGGGAGTATTCGTCCTTTAAACCAATCCACATCTGACCCAAAAGGCAAGCTATATCGTGTATAGCCATAAGCAAATTTATTTACGACTAAAAAATCTCCAATCAACAAATTAGGAATCATTGATCCAGTTGGAATATTGAATGGTTTGAAAAATAATGTGCTAAAAACTAAAAAACCTATAATGAATTTTGTAAGGCTTTTTGCTTCAGCTTTAAACTTTTCGCGCTTTTGTTGTTTTTCGTTTATTGCAGACTCAGTGGCAACATGATCAAGTTCAGCCATTCAAACCTTCTAGGTGTACTTTTGACTTTTATTATAAGCAACAAAATAAAAGTTAACAACTGTGTGCCGCTTCCGGGTCATGCTGTTGGTGTGTTTCACGTCCTTCGTGATAGATTTTTTTTAAATAAGGTTTTCCGTTAGAAAAAATAATCATTTCCCCGTGAAGTTTACCTTTTTTGTAGGTTGAAAAAATTTGGTTATTTCCAAATTCATCATAAATTTTTGACATTCCGTGCATTATTCCACGCTCATATTCAATTTCCATTGCTGTTTTTCCATCTTCATGAAAAGACTTCATCAGGCCATGCATTTCTCCCTGTTGAAAATTTATTTCGCGTTCTATTTTTCCATCTGGGTAATAATATGTTGTGGGGCCATCAAGTTTATCTTTCACATAATGTGCTTGCATTTCGTAATGCCCTTCTTTGGTTTTAATACTAGTTACCCCATGTTTTAATCCCTTTGAAAATTCTGCGTGTAAAATTTTATCGCCTACTTTTTGAATTTTCACCTCGTGCACAGGTGCGGTGATATCTTCCTTAGGAGTCTCTTCGTCGTCTTCTTCTTCAGAGTCTTCTTCTTTGTCATCGTGTGCATCTTCTTCTTCATCACGTTGACTTTCTTCCTCAAAAGTTCTGAGTTCGTCTTCATTTTCTTGGGCGCAATGTTCGTAACCTGGCGAGCAATCAGGAGCCTTTTCGCTATTATCATCAAGGCTTACATTCTGACTAGCTGAATGTTTTGCAAAATCTTTGATGCTGTATGGTTTTTTTAAAATGTCTTGAGATTGACGAACTAACGTTTCAGCATCTTTTTTATTTTCAGTTGCTTGTTGTGATTGTTCTTCAGTTTTTTCTTGGTTGATCGCTTTTTGATCAGTTTCTGCAAATTGATGACTATCAATGGTCATGTCTAATTTCCTAATTTCGTAATTGCACCTTTGAACATGCCCATTGCGCCGCCTTCAGCTTTTATTAACGCACCGCTTTTTAATTCCATCATTACTCCTGCTTTTGCTTGAAAAGCTAATCCGGACTTCATCTGAATCATCATGCCACCTTTGGTTTGAATCATTATGCCTGCTTTTTCTTGTATGTTCATTTCCGCCTTTTCTTGTATATTCATGCCTGCCTTGGACTGAATGTTCATGCCAGCTTTTGCTTGAATATTCATGCCAGCTTTGGACTGAATGTTCATGCCAGCTTTTGCTTGAATATTCTTCCCAGCTTTTGACTGTATATTCATCCCGGCTTTCATCATAATGTTTTTTCCTGCTTTCATCATAATATTTTGCCCGGCTTTCATGATGATATTTTTAGGTGTTTGTATCGTAATGTCTTTGGTCGCTTTAATTAAAATAGTTCCATTAACATCAATAACAAAATTTCCTTTTTTAAGATTCGTGGTACGGTCACCCTTATCAATAAGGGTTAAATACATAGTACCTTTTCCTTTTTGGTGAATCATTTTATCACCTTTGTGGATGGTTAACGTATCGTCACCTGTGTTCATGTCCTCATTTCTGCTATGCTCAATCACTGTATTCATATCGTATTGCCCATGCAGGAATATTTCTTCTTTACCGGGATCGTCACTAAAACGTAATTCATTATGACCAGAATCATCATCAAACGTTTTACTCTTCAAAGTCATGTAATGGGGTTTATCTTGGGGGGAATAAGGCGGCATAAATGCTTGGTTGTATACGCATCCAGTAACTAACGGCCTATCTGGATCTCCATCAATAAACGCTACAACCACTTCCATGCCAATGCGTGGCATGTATAAAGCCCCCCAAGCAGCTCCACTCAATGATTGACTTACTCTAATCCATAAAGAACTTGTTTCATCGTCAGGGTTGCGTAAATCCCAATGAAACTTAACTTTGATGCGCGCCATAGGATCGCCGTATACTTCGGTTCCTGCACCTGTTACAAAAGCTGTTTGTGATCCATAAATGCGCGGTTTAAGTGTTTTACGGTAGGGGCGATAGTGAATCGTTTTTAAGAAACCTTCAAAACTGTTTGTATAAGTTAGAAGATTAGATTCTCGTCCTTCTGTTGATTGATCGTCTGCTTGAGAAATAATTTCATGGCGTACATAAGAAATGACGTATTCCTTGTTGTATTCTTTGATAGGATGCTCTTTCAGCGTAAATGTATAGCCAGGTGCTATGCTTGGGCAGGTTGTTTTGCCATAAACACGTTTTGTAAACCATTCAATTTCTTCCATACGTTGATCAGCTAATTTATGCCCATCACTCGATTTTTGGAATAATCCTGGATATTCGTAAATTTCTTTTCCAAACCCAGGTCCAGAGCTGCTATTTAGCAATTGTGTGTGGGGTGTTTTATAATTGTAATCAATTGTCTTATAAGCTTTAGGGGCCACTTGAGATTTTTTACCAAAAGCAAAAACACGATCAATGAATGCGCCGTCAGCATCCACATTTAAAAACGCTAATGAACCTTGGGCAATGTGCGTAAAACTTGAATTTTGATCAAATAAAACCATGGTGTGATTTGAATCTGTATGGGTGAAATAATATCCAATCCCTTCTTCTTCAAGTAATCTTGAAACAAAATCAAAGTGATTTTCACCATATTGCACACAGTATTCGCGCACGCTTGTGCCTCCACTGGCTTTTATCTCAAAATCAGATACGCCATTTTCTCTTAATATAGTTTGGATTATATCGATTGCTGATTGCTCTTGAAAAATTCTGTGGTCGGATCCGTGTTTTAACATCCAAAAAGTAGAGTGCAGCTGAAAGTGGAAAAAATGCGTTAACTGTTTTTCTTCATCAATGACAGTTTTCAAATGTTCCATGTGTGTGATTACGCCATGATAAGCACGAACTCCCTGTTTTGAAGATGAATCTTTTTGTCCATATACTTCAAAAATTACTCCGGCTTTCGTGTGAACCAAGTCATCCCCATCAAATGTAGAAGCTGTTGTTGATGCGTACACATCCACAACGTATGACTCAGATAATGTTTCCTCAGCTACAACACGTTGTGCTACAAAAGTGCCGTCTCCAAACGCAGTTTTAATTTTAACTGAAAGAATTTCACCAGCAGACACGCACTTCCCCTTGAAAAATTATAATTTTTAATGAAATGTTAAGTACTGTTTGTCATTCTGAGACAGAAGAAAAACCTTTGTCTAGTGTCATTCATACAGATAAAGCACAACTGGTAGGTAAATCATGACTAAAGGTAAATATCTTTGTGTATATTGTGGTGCTTCTGAACGAGTTGATCCCTTCTACTATCAATCAGCGGAAGAGCTTGGAAAGCTAATCGCAACAAATGGCTTTAATATGGTTTATGGGGGAGGGCGCCTTGGGTTAATGGGGCGTGTTTCTAATGCCGTTGTTGAAAATGGCGGACTTGTTATGGGCGTAACGACAGAACAGTTAGATGAACGTGAAGGAGTGCAAAGTGGGCTTCATGAAATATATGTTGTTGACACTATGCACACTAGAAAACTTCAAATGTCTCAAAAAGCAGATGCTTTCATCATTATGCCAGGTGGGTTTGGAACTTTAGATGAATTTTTTGAAATTCTGACCTGGAAACAACTTAACCTACACCATAAACCAATTATTATTGCGAACCTTAATAATTTTTGGGATCCTCTGGTTTCACTATTTCACCACATTATTGATGCGGACTTTGCACGCAAAGAGCATGCGCAATTTTTGCACGTGGAAAATTCCCTTGAAAATGTTATTAAAACAGCGAAGAGGTTGCTGAAATAATTCTTAAAAGTGCTTTGAGTTTTCTGTAAGCATATGGACGGCGGATAGCACTTTGAATTTTTTATCTGACATATAGTATTGAATGGCAGATCTTCTTCTTGATAAAAGCTGTATGTTTTTGTGCCTTTTCTTGCCGTTAGCCCACATCCTGTTTGTTCTCTCTAGCATGCACATCAATTCATTAATATTAGTTGTTGTTATGATAGCTTGAACACGTTGAGCTAAAAGGCCGGCTGCTGATGGAAGATTTCTTGATGTGCTTCCCCCTACAGAAGAATCCATTGCGTCAAAATCGTCATCAATCGTAATCTTGCTCAAGAATTGCATTTAAAAATAGCTCTTTAGCGGTAGGTGACTGACCTTGGGCCGTTAATTGTGTCAAAATAGGCTTTAAAAACGGAAGCGCAGCAAAAAACAGATCGCGTTGCTGATTCGCAAAAGCGATATCATTTGTTATGCTATTTAACGCCCTGCCTGGTGTGTAATCGGTATTGCCATCTGCGTCAAAGATTCCTTGCGTAATTAATTGATTCTTGATTTGTAATTTTTGAGCAGGGCTAAGGGTTGTATAAACACCCTCAACGATTTGTAGGACAACGTCCATGTCAGTAGTAGCAACAGCAGCCACATCAACCCCGAGAGCATCTGACAAGGAACCTTCCGCTTGTATCCATTCAGCTAAGCATTTTAAATATTCATCGGCACAAGCACCATTGGTTGCATTTTCAAAAAAGCTTTTCCACTTGAGAGTAACATCTCCAGGTTTAGTTGCCTTGTACTTTTCTTCAAATCTTTTTAGATATTTTATTTCTTGCTTTAATAGCTTTCCTAAAAGTTTATATTGATAAGAGAGACTTTCAACTAAATCTTTTGGCTTTGGCCCATTTCCAGGTGCTTTTCCACGTGCCATATTATAAAGCAATTCTTCAACATGGTAGTTAGGCCTAACGGGATCGCTAACGTTAAAGACCCTAGTAAAATAAGATATTTCACCTTGATACGTTTCAGGTAGTTCATACTCTGGCCTGAACATGTGACTTATTCCTAAACCATGGTTCATGGGAAAGCCAATGGCGGTAAGATTAGCTTTAGCACCAGGGCTAATATATGTCCCCCCAGCAGCCCCCTGGCAATGGGTTTTGTTGGCAAGTTCTTTTGTAGCTAAAGAAGAATCTGCCGCAATCTTAAAATCAACCATAGTTCTGATGGCATGGTCTATTGCCTGATGGGCTATGGTTCCAAAGCAATACACGTCAAAAGCTTTAATGCTTTGCCTAAAAACACCTAATTCCTCATCTAAATTGGGATCTATATGAGATGCGGCTGCTAGGCCTGGATATATGGTGAGAAGTTTTTGAATTGCAAAAACTACTGTATCAAATGTATCAGAAGCTATTGGTGTTAGGCCTTTGGGTTTCCGCAAGGTATAGGAAGCTCCTCTTACCGTGAAGTTCCAAGAAGTTTCCGGGGTTGCATAGCGTATGACATTATTAGCAAGAGCATCGCGTATGGTTTGCTTTAGAGTGATTTCGGTAAATGCTGATGTGGGAAGCACTGGAGCAGCAGGAGCGACAGCTGCGGTAGGTGCCGCTGGCATTGCTGGAGTTATAGTTAAGGTTTTTAAGTAATCTAAGGTAATGAATGCTCTATCAGGATCGGTGCTTAGAGTTTGCGCACCTGGGGTTCTGCGGTTAAAAAAGTCTAAAAAGTCTGGAGCAAAATTTCCTTGAAAATTTGTAGAACCTAGCGAGTGATACAGGTTTTTAAAAGTATTTTCCAAGGATACTAAAAATAAACCCATGAAAAAATCTACAACTTCATTTGCAAAAGCACTTGCCCGAATACTTGTGAGAAAAGCTTGGTAATTAGCAGGATACAGCAATGAATCGACAAGAGAATAATGAGAACCAGATGCCAAGTTTGCCTGCAATACATTCACAAGTGCAGAAAAATAGATTACAAATTTGTCGTAGTCATAAGTGCTATGCCAGGAAGCAAAACGACTATTTATTCTTCTAACAAAATCATCTTTCTTGCCAGCAAAAGCAACAATACTTGCTAGCATTACCGTATGTTTAAATTTATCCCCTCTGTCATTAAACCATTGTTCAAAATTAGAACTTACAGAAAGCAAGGTTTCGAAATTATCTGACAAAAGAATATCTATTATTGTATCAGCAGCAGCTTGCAGAGATTGGCCTTGTAAAGCATGATAGACAACACATTCTAATCTTACTTCTGGATAAGAGCGCATTAAAGTATCTACACGGGTAGAAAATGTTGCCGAAGGTGCCAACGGTGCGCCAATAGCAGCGGCTTCCATTCTTCCAGTTGTTAAAATACCCAAAAATGAAAAAATAAGCGCTCGATAGGTCATGCTGTTAACTAGCTTATTGATAGTTAGTTTCATGGTTATTCTCCGGCTATCTTGTGATGTTAGCGTTAATGAAATTCATAAAATTACCGATGCTTACATAATCTTTTAGTTTGTTTTTATGCTTAAGAGCTGCTGTAGCACTTGCATATTCAGGACTTGCTTTATAAGCAGATTCTCTGGTGGTAAACTCCCGATAACAAGCTTCACAAGCTAGCAACTGTGCATTAAGCATTTCTAAATTTTTTGTTAATTGAAGATGCTTAAATACGTTTTTGCAGGTGATATCTGCAACTTCTCTTTCGAGACCACCTATTTGCTCAATCAACATTTCTTTATTATCGCTAGGTTTAGGTGCTTTTAGTCTTTGCTTCTTTTCGTGAAGTTCTTTAAATTTTTGCTGAGCTTGTTGTTGTTGAGCAGGTGTGCCTGGAGGTACCGATCTAAGCTCATTCTGAATTGCTGATATATACCCTTTTTGAAGCTGTATAAATATATTCATATAATGGCTAAGTGATGCCAAGCACCAAACTTTATGAGCATAAAAAGGATCTCCTGTAAGTAACGGAACAAAAGCATTTAGAACATATTGTCGGTATGCAGGGTCTTTGCTCAGTAGAAAGCTAAAAGCAATGCACCTGAGCATGCTAAATTCTTGCCCCCTTTCAAAATCATTTGCCACTCTGCGCAACACCTGCATGTGGGTATTCTTATTTGCAAGCACGTCAACAACCTGCTTTAAAAGCTCTGTTCCCCACTCTGCTAAACTATCATCAGTTGGAGCAGCAAGAGCGGTTATAAGTTCGACAACATTCAAGCTTTTTGCTTCGGGGGAAGTTAACCTTGACTCAGGGTCATCAAAAATTTCTTGCATTAAGCCGATCATAAAATTTTTAGCTACCGGCGTTTTTTGTTGCCTAATTAATACTTCTAAAAATTCCTTTACAAAAATATTTTGCTTAGCAACTTCGCTAATCTGTTGAGGCTTTAACATTGCAATGAGTTTGTCTTTTAATTGGGTGCTTGTAATACTTGGGGTTGTCGCTAGTATTTCACTTGGAGATTGCATAGGTGCAATAGCAGCAGCATCTACCATTAGAGTTGGGTATTCATAAGCATCAGTTAAAATTCCACCCTCAGCAGCAGTGCCTACGGCTGAACCAACCCTAAATCCTTGCACTTGTTTTCCACCAGGCTTAACCATTCCTTGAAATTGATGAGCAAATAGGGCTTGCATGCTTGGAGTTGGGCTATCCAGCATTTTGGGAAAATCTTCAGCTAGTCGTTGTTCAAAGCAAAATTTTAAATCATCGTTGACAACAAATTCTTGAGGGGCTTGGTTATGTATAACTAATTGTATGCTGTTATCTCCAACTCCTTTAAAAAATGCTTCCGAAGTAACGGCAATTTTGCCTTGCATGTTTTTGCTGTATTCGCAATCACGAATCGTTGCTTGTGCATAGTGTAAGTCGCGATAATAAGTAAGCACATCTGGCCCTAAGAAGGCCTCAAGAACTTCAGCTATTTTATTGTTACCACTTTTATTGCTAAGGCGCGCCCCAGACAACCCGCCAAAATAGACAACACTATCAACAATATTTTTCTTTATAAAAAATTGAATTAACGTGGAAAATTTGGGGTAAGCAGGTTGTTGCAATCCATGTCCATTTATTTGCCTTCTTTCAAATTTATCACAGATAATAGCAGCATAAGAGCTCACTGGTGCGCCTGCGGGTGCGGCAGCAGGTACAGAGGCCAATACTGCAGCATCTGTTGTAAATGCGGTAAGTGTTTCAGAAACAGACTTTAATATTCCAGTAACGTTATACTGAGTATTTTCAGTATAAAACTTTAATGCATTGACATTAGACGGGTATGCAACGTCATGATTAAAAAGTGAGAAAGAAGATGACACAAGATGCTTAGCAACTGGCTCGACAGTATCAAATTTAGAAGTTCGATTCATATAATTAACAACGTCATCTACATTCCTGATTACGAATGGACCATTAGCAACAACTTGTTCCCCAATATCCCTTTTGATATAAATTCTAGGGCTGAAGCTGGCTCCTTTTGCCTGCAATAACTTGGCTAAAGCGCAGTTAAACAGTTGAACCCCGATCGACTCATTCCCTGCCGCGTGGTAAAGAACATAGTAACCGGGGTGAAGTTTTTCATTGATCAGCAGGTCTTGAAAAAATTGCATAGATTGCAGCTGAGTATATGGTCGTTTTACAGTTCCAACAATTGGAGGGGAAAACTTAACCCAAACCCAATTTTTAAATGTTGCATCATCCCATTTATATGCGCCGCTATCTTTATCTCGTGGAGATGCAGCCGTATAGTGATACCCGAAACTTTTTTCTAGCTGGGTGGGTTGATCTTTATAGATGCTTAAAATAATGTCTATTAAAGCATTTCTGGCTGCTAAAGGGGTGGTGGTTATTAAATGTTTTATTTCATTGATTTTTGTAAATACCCGATTATCAACGCCACTAGGTTCAATTGCCCCTGTACATGCAAACAAAGAATTCAAAATTGCTTTATCTATAGGTTCAAAGTCTGTAAATTTAGTGGGATTCGCTTGATAAAACCTTGCTTTAACCAGTAACCGATTAATTATTTTACGCCATTCATCTTTAGCATGTTCACTAAAAGTATCTTGACCATAGTGAAGTGCATGGTTAATGGTGTTATATAAATCAAGTACAAGAGATGATGATGATTCAAGGGTTGCATTGGCCTCAGAAACTTCACCAATTTTGCCTTGCAAAGCGAGTCTTTTTATTTCATCGATCGTTCTTAAATGGGCTTGGTATGCAGGGTAAGCAGAATTCAGACAAAATAATATTAGTAAAATGCTATATTTTTTAATCATACTTGTTTAAAAAAATTAATCGATATTTAATGGTAACAATATTTGATTAATAATATATAAAAATCTCCTTACTCTAATTTTTAGTCAAACTGCAACTTTAGCAACAGGTCTATTATTAACGTGTATAATTAGTTATTATTTCAAAGTTCTTTTTGGGTCCTGTAACAGCAATAATTGACTTCCAACTTTTTAGGTCATACTCTTTCATCTCAAAATTGTATATGTCTTGCTTGCAAACGTGGGTATGTATTCTTGATGCATCAGTTATACTGTGAAGCTGAACGTATCCATCTTTTGGATTGAATCCCGAAATATTTAAACACTCATTTTTCCAGTTGAACTGGTAATCACGAAAAAATGTTTGTTCATTACTATTTTTGTATGTGCCGCTTTCATGGGCTTTATAAAAGGAGGGATTTATTTTTTCCACATTCAGAAACCCAGTCAGCATGAATTCATCAGAAATAAACCTTTCAAAGTGCCACTGACCAGGAAGATTATCCCAAAAATTAGCTAAGTTCATAGGTAGTATAATTTTGACTAGATTTTAAAAGTAAAAACATCCTACCATAGAGGAAAACATTTAGATAAGTTTCTCATGCAAACAGCCACCCGTTTAGTATCTGAATCTCTTAATCAGGAAACACCTCAACAAATGCAAGTTCCATCAAAAAGTAGGTTTATAGGAGCAACACTCATCGTTGCTGGCACAACTTTTGGTGCAGGAATGCTCGCACTTCCTATGACTTCAGGTAAAGCAGGGTTTCTTAATAGTTCTTTGCTATTGGTTGCTATGTGGATTTTTACCTGTTTTGCAGCACTTATTACTTTGGAAATAAACTTGCGGTTCGGTGGCGGATATAGCATATCGTATTTGGCTGAGAAAACTTTTGGTCGTTTTGGAAAATGGATTGCGTCCCTTAGCATTGGCTTTTTGTTTTATGCGTTGCTCTCCGCCTATACTACTGGCGGGGCAGCCTTTCTTAAAACAGGAATCGATAATTTTTTCGGTGTTTCAGTTCCTTTTGCATTAATGGCATTTGCATTTGCAGTAATGCTTGGGGTTTTTGTCTATTCATCAACTCGTCATGTAGATTTTGCAAATCGTTTTTTGCTATTTTTCAAAGTCGGGATTTTCTTAAGCCTTGTCTATTGTCTTATCCCTTTTATACAAACTCAATATTTAGCTGCTGCAGGTAGTGAACCAAGTGCATTTTGGCTAGCCATACCATTATTTTTTACATCCTTTGGATTTCATGGAAGTATCCCAACGCTTGTTAATTACGTTGGTCCGAATCCCAAATATTTACGGAAAGTTATTATTGCAGGAAGCATTGCACCACTATTTGTATATATTTTATGGCAAACGGTTACGTTAGGTGTTTTGCCTCCATCAACAGGTGTGGAGGAACAAAATGTTGCATCGTTTATTAACCATTTAAACGAGGTGACGCAAAGTAGCGCTATTGGTTATTGTTCAAATATTTTTACGTTTTTCTCAGTTTCCACTTCTTTTTTAGGTGTTGCTATTGGTCTATTTGATTATTTAGCTGAGAGCTTTAAGAAGAAAAACACATCAGGGCAAAGGTTTCAAACAGCACTTTTAACATTCGTTCCTCCATTGTTTTTTGCCTTGTTCTATCCCAATGGTTTTATTATGGCTTTGGGGTATGCATCAATTGCGCTGAGTGTGTTGGCAATTTTGTTACCGGCGGCAGTTGCATATAAACTGCGTCAGTCGAACAGTATTACCCCCTACAAAGTGGTAGGAGGCAATGGCATTTTGGCACTGGTTTTCTTGTGTGGTGTTGCAATTATCGTTATTGAACTGATTAAGTAAGGTCAATACTATTGGCCTTTTCTACTTAACTTACCAGATTAAAGTGCTTGGCTAAGTAATGTTTATTTTCTGTTTATTTTTTCTTGTGTTTTTGGAATTTCAGATGTTTGCAGGAGAAGAAACTGATAGCAAAATAGATGAGTGCTCTTCGAGAGTAATTGGTACTACATCCAGAAGAACCTGGCTTAGCAACCCTGGCCTGCTACCTTCAGACGTGATTAAAAATATTCTCGATAATCTTCCTGCCTACGCGTGGAAATACTTAGCAGAAACGAATATAGCATGGAAAGAACATGTGCTACATGTAGCCTTTGCAAGATATATTGTTGGTGATAAACCAGCGCCTCAATCCATTGATGATCTCTTTAATTCTCTTTCAAAATATCTCAAGTGTGAACAAGGTATTGTCCAAGCTATCAAAGCTAAAATCAAAATGCTAGGCGGAAGCATTCTAATTAAGCAGTTCCCTATGCCAGAATTTTTGGAAAGAGAACTTAAAAACATAACGCCTAGAGTTTTGTCTATGCTGCCTTCTTTTGAGTTGCCGGATTCTTACGTTGCTGATGCTGAAACATATGAAAATGCAAGAGAAATTTTAAGCAGTTGTACCTATTGGCAAGATCCTGATTTGAGTGATTCTGACCTAATAGAACCTTTTCGATTGGCGATCGAGAAATTAACACTACCTGAAAAAATCATTAGTTTTAGTGAAATTCCTGAGAGTCATTTAATTCCCGATAAGAAATATGTAGTGATTTCAGCTGATGATTTTTATTGTGGTCCAATTGATAATATCTCTCAAGGAAACAGAGGTATTACTTGGATTATTGATTTTGATAATAAAAATACGATTCGCGATAGCTTCGGAATTGTATGCGAGCACGTACAATCAGTAATAATTAAAGGAAGCAATTTGACAGTTGTAGATAATAATTTTTTTTATGGTTGTCATTCCTTAATTAATATTAAAATACCAAGCACTATAAACTGGGTAGGATATTTATTCCTTCATAACTGCAAAAACTTAAGACGACTTGCCTTACCTAGGTTAATAGTAATATGTGGAGGTTTCCTTAGTGGCTGTAGTAAGCTAACTTTTCTTGAATTACTATCTTCTCAAGAAATCACAGGTGACGGATTCCTTTCAATGTGCACAGGTTTAACGGCTCTGACTTTACCAAACAACATAAAAAGAATAGGGAAAAACTTCCTGTACAAATGTTCGGGTTTAACACTAGGTTCAGTCACAGTGACGGAAGGTTCACTAACAGCAATAACCTTAGCTGATCGTCAGTTTGATGAGATAAGACATCTATTTAAATTAGTTCCAGAAGTTGACGCTGTTGTTTTAAGTGAAGCAGGTGCGAGCATGGCGGTAGGTAGCGCCTGTTGACTCCACGCGAGAGGAGGAGGTCAGAAGAGCTTGATGGTGGCTTTGCAGTTGAGGTGAATGAGGATTCTTCCTTTATGTTTAAAACATTTTCGTTAATTGCGCTAGACGGATTATTTTTTCAGGAATTTTTCTAAAATATTTATAAAATTGTATATACTTGCGCTATGCTAGGATGATGGAGGGCACAAATGCCTAAATTTAAAGATCTCAAAATAGCTATTGCCATTAAGCTAGTCATTTTGGCGCTTTTAATTGTTTATGTCCGTAACCACCGCATACACTTAAGCTCTACTCAAATTGATCAACACCTAACAAAGTAGTGTATATGTTTGAATCGTTAACTGCCGTTCAATTAGCTCGCCTTCAATTTGGCGTTACTGCTATGTATCACTTTCTATTTGTGCCGCTAACCCTTGGCTTAAGTTTTTTATTGGCCATTATGGAAAGCGTTTATGTAATGACCAAAAACCCTATATGGAAGCAAATGACGCAGTTCTGGGGATTATTGTTTGGCATTAATTTTGCCATGGGTGTTGCTACCGGTATTACACTAGAATTTCAATTTGGCACAAACTGGGCCTACTACAGCCATTATGTTGGTGATATTTTTGGCTCTTTACTTGCTATTGAAGGGTTGATGGCCTTTTTTCTTGAGGCTACTTTAATTGGGTTGTTTTTCTTTGGGTGGCATAAATTATCACGTCAGGCGCACTTGTGCGTCACTTGGGGGTTAGCCTTTGGTACTAGTTTTTCAGCCCTTTGGATTCTTATTGCTAACGCATGGATGCAAAACCCAATAGGTTCAGCTTTTAATGTTGATACGCTTCGCATGGAACTAACCAATTTTTATGAAATATTCTTTAACCCAGTAGCGCAGTCTAAATTTGTGCACACGGTTAGTTCTGGGTATGTTACGGGTGCCATGTTTGTTATGGCTATTAGTTCTTGGTACCTATTGAAAAAACGTCATGTTGAATTTGCTAAGCGTTCAATGACAGTTGCTGTAAGCTTTGGTTTAGCATCTGCTCTAAGCGTTATTGTGCTAGGCGATGAAAGTGGGTACACAACAAGCCAGAACCAAAAAATGAAAATTGCTGCTATGGAAGCCATGTGGCATACAGAAAAAGCGCCAGCTAGTCTTTTACTATTTGCGGTTCCCAATCAAGAAAAACGTGAAAACCTTTTAGAAGTTAAGTTGCCCTATTTATTAGGAATCATTGCTACGCGTTCTTTTTCTACAGAAATTCCAGGTATTGTTGAACTTGAAGCTTTAGCAATACCGCGTATTAGAAATGGACAGAAAGCGTATCTTGCCCTACAAGACCTTCGTAAAGACAGAAAAAATCATCATGCTGCAGAACAATTTGAAAAATACAAAAATGATCTTGGCTATGGACTACTGCTTAAGAAATACACTTCTGATCTGAACCATGTAAGTGAAGCTACCATTAAGCAGGCTGCCCACGATACCGTTCCCAATGTTGTGCCATTGTTCATATCTTTCCGAGTCATGGTTGCCTGTGGATTTATTCTATTAGCCTATTTTATGCTTGGATTTTGGTATTCTGTTAAACGTCGTTTTGTTCAACATCCGTGGTATTTACGAAGCGGTCTTGTTATTTTACCCTTGCCGTGGATTGCTATTATGTGTGGCTGGTTTGTAGCTGAACACGGGCGTCAACCTTGGGCAATTGAAGGCGTGCTGCCAACCTCTATGGCTGCTTCAAACCTTGATAAGTCTTCTCTCGTTATTTCCTTATCAATGTTCGTAGTGTTCTATTCAATTCTTTTAGTGTTTGATGTGATGCTCTTAAAAAAATATATAAAAGTGGGGCCTGACATTTTTTCAAAAACAAAAGGAGCGTAACATGCCATCACTTGAAATGTTACAAATCATCTGGTGGGTTTTGCTTGGTGTTTTGCTGACAGGTTTTGCCTTAACTGATGGGTTTGATTTAGGCGTTGCCAGCTTACTTACTGCTTTAGCTAAAACAGACGATGAGCGTCGTTTAATGATTAATACTATTGCACCTGTTTGGGAAAGCAACCAAGTTTGGCTTATATTGGGAGCTGGCGCTCTTTTTGCTGCTTGGCCAATTGTGTACGCAGTGGCTTTTTCAACCATGTATTTAGCTATGTTTTTGGTACTTGCGTGTTTAATTATACGTCCAGTTGGTTTGAAATTTCGTAGCAAAATGCCGAGCCAAGAATGGCGAAACCTCTGGGATTGGGCCCTTTGTATTACAAGCATTATTCCTTGTTTGGTTTTTGGAATAGCTGTTGGCAACACCATTCTGGGACTTCCTTTTGTTTTTGACGAAAGCCTAATGCTAAAAACAAAAAGCGTATTTTTTGAATTATTTAATCCATTTACTTTGCTTGCAGGATTGGTTTCGCTGAATATGTTAATAGCGCACGGTGCTGCTTATTTGCGGTTAAAGGTAGATCATCCGATTGCTCAAAAAGCGCATGGGATTCAAAAAGCTTTTTCATTTATGGCGCTTATTTGTTTTGCAAGCGCTGGAATTGTTTTAAATAGAACATGCTTTGGATTCACTCTTGAAGAAACATCTGGATCGCAAAATATACTAGCAAAAATAGTTGGCATGCAATTTATAGAAGAAAGTGATGAGCTATTTCTGCGCTTTTTTGGTAGCAGTTCAATGATTGCAACGCTGTTTGCTTGCTTCGGGTTTTTAGTTTCTATGGTTTCGGGTAAAAGAAAAGCCATTGTTGGCTTTTTGGGAACTTCAATTAGTATTATCGGGGTGATTGCTACAGCTGGTTTGGCAACATTTCCTTTTATTTTACCATCAACAATTGCACCAAATCATAGCTTAACTATTTGGGATGCTTCTTCATCAAGGCTTACCCTATTTATTATGCTTATCGCTGTGCTGATATTCCTACCATTTGTGCTTGCTTATATCACCTGGACGTATAAAGTTTTCAGCAAACGATTGGTATTAAAAGATTTATCAGACCCCCAAATGTATTAGAGGATTTATGTGGTACTTTAGTTGGATATTAGGGCTAGGCCTTGCATGTGCGTTTAGTATTTTAAATGCCATGTGGCTAGAAATGGATAGCGCAGAGTGAGCACAAAAACACTGACACTAAAAAAACTTAAGGTTTATTTATGGCCTAAAAACATGGTCAAAGCTAAAATGTACCTTGTTAGTGCGCTTTCGTTCCTATTGATTGGTCGCATATTTGTATTATGTGGCCCTATTGCTTTTAAATATTTGATTGATCACCTGGAAAAAAATCCAGCTATATTTCCGGCTGGTATTTTAATTGGTTTTGTTGCTGTCCGCATATTGGCTCAAACATTTAACGAATTGCGTGATTACACCTTTAACATTGTCACTCAGCGGGTGTTTCGCGAAATGTCTGTTACTACCTTTAAACATTTACATTCGTTAAGTCTAAAATTTCATCTGAATCGCCAAACTGGTGGGCTTAGCCGTATTATTGAGCGTGCTACAAAATCCTTAGAAATGATTAGTCAGTTCTTAATGATGACCATTTTCCCAAGCATAATTGAAACAGTATTCCTCTCCGCATTATTGTGGATCTGGTACAGCCCGTGGTGTAGTGTGATTATGATTTTAACCATGGTCTCTTATGTTGTATTTACAATCATTGTATCAACCAAGCGCTTGAAAATTGTTAAGCAGATGAACGTTTACGATAACACGGCCCAAACGCGTGCAATTGATAGTTTGCTGAATTTCGAAACGGTAAAATACTTTGGTAATGAAGAATTTGAAGTTAAGCGTTACGATGAAGTGCAAGCGGTTTATGAAAAAACATCACGAAAATTAAGAGGTTCTCTTAACCTCTTAAATGCAGGGCAAGCGATTATATTCTCTATAGGTCTTGGCGGAATGCTTGCTTTTGCTGTGAAGCGTGCAGCAGTAGGTGCAATTACACCAGGAGATGTTGCTGCATTGTTCGCTTTTTCCCTGCAATTGGTAATGCCTTTATTTAATCTAGGATTTGCTTATCGAGAAATTAAACAAGGCATAGTTAATCTTGGAGAAATGTTTGAATTGCTTGATCAAGAATCTGATATTAAAGACACCGTCGGTGCGAAACCATTGGTCTATAAAACAGGCAAAGTTGTGTTTGAAAACATATGCTTTAACTATGGTACTGATCGTCAAATTTTAAAAAATATAAATTTTGAAATACAGCCAGGTGAAACAGCAGCTTTTGTTGGGGCAACAGGTGCTGGAAAATCAACCTTATCTCGGTTGTTATTTAGATTTTATGACCCCTGCAACGGAAGCATTTACATTGACAACCAAGATCTGAAGTCGATTACTCAGAAAAGCCTTCGAGAGATTTTGGGCATGGTGCCGCAAGACACTGTATTATTTAACGATACACTTGGCTACAACATTGCTTATGGTGCTCCACATGTTTCTCCTAGCGAAATTCAAGAAGCTGCTAAAAATGCAGAGCTTGATGATTTCATAGCATCTCTTCCTGAGGGGCTTGAAACCAAAGTTGGCGAACGAGGTTTGAAACTATCAGGTGGTGAAAAACAGCGTGTTGCTATAGCTCGAATGCTACTTAAAAAACCAAAGATTTTTATTTTTGATGAGGCAACAGCAGCTCTTGATAGTTCTACGGAAAAGCGTATTCAAGAAAGTTTGCAAAAAATTTCCAAGAACCAAACCACCATTATTATTGCCCACAGGCTTAGCACTATTGTTGATGCTGATAAAATTTTTGTATTAGATCAGGGCGTAATTGCAGAATCAGGCACCCATGCTAAATTACTGCAGCAAAATGGCTTATATGCAAATCTATGGAATCAACAAATCAATGAAGGCCTGGTTACTAGTTGAAAAATCTCCCGCTTGAATACGTTACAAAAAACTAGCTAGACTTAATGCAGATACTTTATTTGTAAATGATTTTGCAGCAGCATCATGACCACCATCAATATGTACAAAAGGTTCGAAGCCTTGCAGTTCTCAGTCTTGAAGAAGAATATAAACTAGCTAAAGATTGGCGTGAAAACCAAGATCATAAAGCCATGGAAAAACTGGCTGCAGCGCATCTAAAGTTAGTAGCAAAAGTTGCAGTAGGCTATCGCGGATATGGTCTGCCTATTAGTGACCTGATTGCCGAAGGTAACATTGGCATGATGCAAGCCATGAAGCATTATGAGCCAGATCGTGGATTTCGCTTTTCTACTTATGCTATGTGGTGGATTAAGGCTAGCATGCAAGACTATATTTTACATACCTGGTCGTTGGTAAAAATTGGTACAACTGCTGCACAAAAGAAGCTGTTCTTTTCCTTAAAAAAAACCAAGCGAGCAATTCTTCAAGAAGCTCAAGAAAAGGATGGTAAGCTTCATAGTGACCAGCTCACTCCAGAATTAGCACAAAGAATAGCGTTAAAGCTTAATGTGTCAGAGGATGAAGTCTGGTCAATGGAGCAGCGCATAGCAAGTCATGATTCATCCCTAAATACGCCTGTTAATGATAGCGAAAACACCATGGAATGGATGGATTGGTTGGCGGATGAAAGTGATAATCAAGAGATTCAAATCGTTCAGCGTGATGAGTTTGATAAACGTCGTGACGCACTTCAAGGGGCAATGAAAGCGCTCAATGCTAGAGAGCAAGAAATTATCATTGGCAGGCGTCTGGATGAGCCCCCAAAAACACTGGAAGAGATGAGTCAAAACCTAACAATTTCCCGAGAACGCGTACGGCAGTTGGAAATTTCTGCTTTTGAAAAGCTCAAAAAGGCTTTGCAGTATTCAGCGCTTCAAACGTCTACCTTATGATGTAAGAGAAGGTAGTGTTATTTTGCATTGCTGCTCTTCTTTCTAAACTTTCCTGAGTACAAAGCATATGCAACATAAGTTTTTGGGAGTCCAAAAAATTCACCACCTGGAGAGATAGACTCTTCATCAATGCCTATTACGAACTGCTTAGTTTGAGTATGAGGGGGTAGAACACCTGTCTTGATAATATCTAGTGCAAACTGTGCGGCAATCTCTCCTTGTTCGTAAGGCGATGTTGCTATTGCTAAATGTGCACCATCCTCAAATACAAACGCATTCATGCCTATTATTGGTTTAGTCGCGTTTGCCATTGTCCATGCCATTATTTCTTTTGGGGGGGCTTTTTTCTCACTGCCCTTGACGTCATAGATTTTTCTGCAGTTCGAAATAACAATATAATCTGCATCTTCGCAGGCTTTTTTAATAGCTACTTTCCAATCATCAAAAGTTGAAACAAGCTGCGAAGGCAGCATTTTTACATTTTTCCATCCCTTATATGCATGTAAAAATTTATCATCATGTTTGACGGTTTTTGATTCATCACTTACATGAATTATTTTTATAGTATTTGTTGTTCCAGCAAGTAGCTGTAGTGAGTCAACAATACCCTCAACAGGTAAGCGTTCTAATATTCCAGTTATGTTATTTGCTTTATCAAAGCCGTACTGTTCTCTTGTGCCATTTACACCAGCAAACACAATTTTAATTTTTGGATCGTTGTTGTAGTATTTAGTAACGTATTCTTGGGCATCGTCATCTACTGCAATGATCACAGATGGTTTGAATTGATCTATTACTCGTTTACTAACAATACCAATTTTTTCTAAGTAATGCTTTTCTGGGTGATTTTTTGTGTCCATATAGTGCCATCTTACGGTAACAGTACTTTCTCTTTCCAAAATTTTCTTGATGCCAATATCAACATCATGTGTCCAGGAATAATCACTTCCATAACTTTGTAATACAAGAATTCTAGGTGTTGAAATGCTTTCTTTGACTAAAAAATAGGTGCTACCAAGTACAAATAACCCTACAAATAATAAGCGTAATTTAATCATGATGATTCCTTTTTACATCAAACCAAGTTTAGACCAATAAGGCATCGATAAATAAATTGCCCCTACACGTACAATGTTCATAATAATATTAAATAAAACAAACTGTTTCTGATTATAATTACTGTTTGAAAGTTCCTCAAACATAACATAGAAGAAGTTTTGATAAGGTAAGAACCACATATCCGCTGTGACTAGTATCACTATAGAGGCTAGCCAGGGGCTAATATTATAGAAGTTTGAAATTGGAATAAATATTGTGCATAAAATGAGTACAGAAGGTGTTATTGGTAAAAACATCCTAATTAATAGTGTTGATATTATTATTAGCGATATAAAATAAAAAGGATCTTTAAAATTTGTTCCTAAAATATTAATAAGATTTTTAGCGATAATATCATTTAAGCCTAGATAATTTAGTGTTGCTCCAATTCCAGAGCAAGTGGCGATAAAAATAATAAATGCCCAGTCTATTCCAGTTTGAAAGTCTTTTTTGCTAAATGCACCAACTCCTACAAGTGCTACCATAGTTATGGTGGCAACCCAAGCAGGGTGAATTTGGTGCTGAAAATATGTGAAAAATCCTACACTCAAAAAAGCAACAGCTGAAATTGCGCACCATTCAACTATTGATATTTTTCCAATAACATTTAATTTTGAAATTAAAATTTCTTTCTTTAGTTCACATTTTTCCTTATTAAAAAATACTGCAAAAAATGCTACTAAGTAACCAACTAGAAAAAATGCTCCCATCATTATTGATGCTTTAATCCAACCTAATGACTGGAATTGAGTTTGTTCCTGGGTTGGTAAAATATTTTGTACCAAAAAGTTCATTAACGATCCGGTAAAAAATATGGTTGAGAATAAACTTGCACCAAAAAAACCTGTAACTGCCAAACTTGTGCTGAGCGAATCAGTTTTTTTAGTATTTAATAAGTCTCTAGCTTCATTAGTTAGTTGCGCCATAATTTGGCAACGAGTGACAATTGCTGGAATAAAAACTGTCAGTATTGATCCTATGAAAAATAAAATAAAGTTGTAAAAATTGTAACTACATTTGCTGATCGATAATAATTTAATTAAGGCTCGATACAAAATACCTGATTTGATTACTACTAAGCTAACAGCAGAAAGGGCCATAATCATAATAAAACTTTCCGATGAAAAGCCGCTTAAAACCACTGTTGTAGGCGCTATATCTACTGCTAAAGTTCCGAGTATGGTGAATAGCGCTGGAATATAGTAGGGAACTAAACGAAATATCCACATGAAAATGCATACTGCTAAAAACGTAAGAAATATTCTAGCATCGCTTGAAATTACAGGTGTTTGCATATAAACGTAGAGCGCTGGAGTGCAAACAAGTAGAGCTAGCCAGCTCCAAATGCTACCCTCAAAATCAAACATGGAAGACTCAGAGAATGTTTTTAATTTTGTGGCAGGAGCCGACTGCTTTTCAACTATCCCAAGGTTTTCAAATGCATTTTCACTAAAATACCCCAACGCGTCTGGATTTAAATTAACCAGGGTGTTTAGCGCAGTATCTGACAGGGAAATAATTGTGCATTCCTCAACACAAATGGCTTTAGCTGTGTGATTTTGTAGTCCAAGAACACTTTCGCAAGAAAAAAAATGCCCCGCATTAACTTTTTTTTCAAAATTTGTATTTTTTAAATTAACTGATCCATTTACTACAAAAAATCCTGAAGAACTGCGATCAAAGTTGTTGTGAATTACAGCGTCAACACTATATTTTTTAACACTTAACTTACTGATAAAGCGTGATTTATCAGTTGGTGTTAAAATCTTAAATACAGGATTTGTAGCTATAAATGAGACAATAATGTCGTTGTCAGTCATCGAAAATCCTTTTGCAAATAAAATTACTTTTTCTGTTAATAAAAAATTAAACTGTTAATAATATAATGGATATTATTATCACAAAATAAATACTTTTAATTTTTGGTTTTTACTTTGCCTCTATAATGCTAACACGTAATAAAAAAAATTAAATAGAAATTTTTACAATTTTAATCAAATGAAAAAGAACATGGGTAAAATTATAAAAGGTTTTCGTGACGTCTCAGAAAAGTATGACTGCTTCTTATTTGATCTATGGGGGGTCCTATATGAAGGAGGGGCAGTTTTTAGAGATGCGTTAGAGGTGCTAAAAAATTTACATTCTTTAAAAAAGCCAGTGATTTTGATTTCAAACACTCCGTTTTTAAAGATGGGTTGCATAAAAAATCTGGAACAATTTGGTTTACCTGCAGAGTTGTACCAAACAGTATTAACTGCGGGTGATCTTTGTTTTGAATATATTCAGAACGAGTATAAAATCGCAAAAAAAATTTATCTAATTGATACTCACTACTGGGAAAAATGGCAGGAAATTAGCAATTTACACTATGTTACGGATAATATTCATGAAGCGGATGTTATTTTAGCTTTGGCGGTTCCCGACGCTGTGAAGGGTCCAAAAGATATTGCTCTTCATTATGATGAAATCTTTAAGCATGCGATAAAGCGAAATTTGAAGTTTATATGTGCTAACCCAGATTTATTAGCTTTTTGTTCAAAAAAACAGCATTTACGTCCTGGTTTACTATCACAACGCTACCATCAACTAGGCGGTGAAGTGCTTAGTTTTGGTAAACCGTTTCCTGAAATCTTTATTCGAGCGCTGAAGCAACTAAATGATCCCGATCGTGTGCTAATGACTGGTGATACAGAATATACAGATATTCAAGGAGCATTAAGACACAATATGGATGCAATGCTTATTACCGCTTCTTATAAAGTGTGTAATGAAAGTAAGGCAACTTATTTTTCCTCAACACTTAAATGGTAAAATTAACCATTAGTTCGAAAATATAAAACCATCCATGGCAATAAATTTTAACATTTTGTTAGTAACAAATTAATACATTTTCTTTACAGTTAATTAATGGATTGAAAATTGCAATAAAAACTATAGGCAATTAGCTATGATTATTAAAAATTTTTTCAGTGTGTTAACAAATAGAATTAAAAGTAGAAATCTTAGATTTGATATTTTAAGTAGTTTTTTTGTTTTACAGGTTATTACTGCTATTTCCATTGTAACCTATACCTATGTTAATAACTCTCGTTCAATTGTTGATTTTTCAAATCGTTTAATGGAAAACGCTAGTATTTCTGAGGTCGAGAGTATTGCAGATAATTTTAGGGAAGTAATGACCTCAACTGAACTGGGTGGATACTTAGTAAGAGAAACCTCAAAGGCAGCTGTAATTAGCAAAGATTTGATTCAATTTATGATGGGGCATTGTCGCCAGTATAAGCTTGTGGACAGTGTATATGTTGGTACAGAATCAGGATATTTTGTGCAAGTAAAGCCTATAACGCCAGGTACAACGTATCGTGTTGAACAAGCAAAAGTTCTTCCAAAGAAAGCTGTGTTTGCCTTAAGAATTGTTGATAGAAGCGATGTAAAGCCAACAGAAGTATGGATCTATCTAGATAATGAAGGCAAAAAAATAGATGAAGAAAAAATACCTGAAGCACAAATTACGATGGTTCACAAAAACCGTCCATGGTACATAAAAACGGCACAAAATCGTTCAAATACTTGGACAGATATTTTTGTTTCTGATGTGACGCAGTCGCCAAGTATTGCTTGTGGTGTGCCTTTACTTTCTGATAATGGAGACTTTGTAGGGGTCATTTCTTCCACTGTAGGTTTACCTAAACTGGCTGTTGACCTTCAAAAAAGTGATATAAAAGGCGTATCTATGGTGCTTAATCAAAAAGGTGAAATAGTCGCTCATCCCACTGAAAAAAACTATTCTAAAGTTGTTGGTACAGAAACTAAATTAGTTACTATAGATGATTTAACAGACAAGACTGCATCAGTTGCATATCGAGCAAAGCAAATTGATAAACAGCAACGTTTTATTTTCACATCAGGAGACGTTGAGTATATTGCTCTATTTAAAGAATTCCTTCTGGAAGGCTTTAAAGGGTGGGAATTTCTAATGATAACTCCTATTGATGAATACATTGGAGTTGTTAAGGTTACACAACGTAATACGCTACTGATTTGTCTTCTGATATTAATTTTTTCGATTGTGGTCATAGCTGTTATGGCGAGGCGTATAGCTGCACCTATTAATAATTTGTCATTACAGGCCGATAAGATAACCAATTTTGATTTGGATCCGGTGACTGAAGTGGTTTCTGGAATTAAGGAAATACAAAAACTGCAAAATTCTATTTCACGTATGCGGAAAAGCCTTATTTCATTTGGAAAATTTGTGCCTAAAAATTTGGTAAAAAAACTTGTGGACAAGGGAGTTGAAGTAAAAATAGGCGGTAAGAAAAAACAGTTGTCAATTTTCTTCTCAGATATTGCCAATTTTACAACTATTAGTGAAACTTATCCCGCAGAAAAGCTGGTGTTACACTTATACGAATATTTTGATGAAATGACTTCTATTATAGCTGAAAACAATGGAACGACAGATAAATATATTGGAGATGCAATCATGGCTTTTTGGGGCGCTCCACAACAAGATAATGCTCATTCCCTAAATTGTTGTTTAACGGCATTGCTTTGCCAAAAGCGATTGCTGGATCTCAATCGGAAGTGGGTATTTGAGAAGAAGCCAGAACTTTTAACAAGAATTGGTATTCATACAGGTGAAGTGATTGTTGGAAACATAGGGTCATCTGAACGAATGAATTATACAATTATTGGTGATTCCGTTAACTTGGCAGCACGTCTTGAAGGAGCTAACAAGGCTTATGGAACAAATATTATGCTTAGTGAAGCAACAGTTCACCATTTGCATGATCATGCGGTTGTTCGCCCATTAGATATTGTTGCGGTTAAAGGTAAAAACGAAGGGGTTACCATTTACGAATTAGTTGCTTTGAAAAATTCTAACCCTTTGGTGTTGCCAAGTGATGATCAACTAAAATTCTGTAATGAATTTACTAAAGCTTTTAGATTCTATCTTGAGCAACGCTGGGACGAGGCTTTAACTATTTTTCACGATTTACAAAAGATATTTGGCCAAGATGATCCATGTGAACTCTATATTGAAAGATGTGAAGCTTTCAAAAAAACTCCTCCACCAGCGGATTGGGATGGCGTTTATCATATGAAAACTAAGTAAGATTACAAATTTGAAGGCGACAAATGATATAATTGAAGAGTAATGCTGTAAAAAGACTTGCGATTTTAGAAAAAGCCTGCGATATTCTTCTATATATTCACACATGTGGATGGGTGGCCGAGCGGTTGAAGGCACCGGTCTTGAAAACCGGCGAGGGTGTAAGCTCTTCGTGAGTTCGAATCTCACCCCATCCGCCATCTTACTGTTTTAAAGCAAGGTTGATGAATGCCTGCTGCACAGACGGGCTGTCTATCCATTTAGTTTAGTTGAGTTTAATGATTGTATCGTTACATCGACAGATATTTAAAATAAAACGCGTATTTCACTTTTACAGCAATCCTGTTTTTTTGTGCTTAATGGCTATGGGATTTGCTAGTGGTATTCCATTTTTACTTACCCTTTCAACTCTTAGTATTTGGCTTGTCGAGAGCGGATTTGATACAAAAGCCATTGGAATGTTTACAGCAGTAAGCCTGCCTTATGCTTTTAAATTTTTATGGGCCCCTTTTCTTGATAGAGTTAAACTTCCAATTTTTTTAAGCTTGCACCCGATTAAACGTTTCGGGTTGCTAGCATTGATATGTCTTATTACAAGTTTGGTGGTTTTGGCGCAACTTAACCCAGTTGAGCATCTTATGAGCGTTGTTATCACCGCAACCTGTGTGAGTTTTTTTGCAGCTACTCATGACATTGTGCTCGATGCATTACGTATTTACGCATCAGACCCAAGCCATGTTGGAGGTGGAGCTGCATCAGAATCAATTGGTTTTCGTATTGGAATGATTACATCGGGTGCGGGCGCTGTCTACCTGTCTATGATAATGGGCTGGAAAGGGGCGTATCTGGTTATGGCACTATGTTGTGCGACTGGGATTATTGGGTTGCTGAATATGCCAGATCCAGCTCCTCAAAAACAAAAAAAACTTAGCAATAAGTTTTGGCGAGAAACTTTTTTAACGCCACTAATTGATTTAATAAAGTCACCGGTTTTGATACCCCTTATAGGATTCATTTTAACTATAAAAGTTGCTGGTACAATAATGAATGCACTAGGAGCTCCATTTTTGTTTTCTCTTGGTTTTTCAAAATTTGAATATGCTTCTATTACTAAAGTTTATGGGGTTGGCCTGATGCTACTTGGTAGCTTTGCTGGGGGATTAATAGTGCACCGTAGGGGTACTGTCTTTTGCTTACAGTTATCCACAGTATTTCAGATGTTAGCGTGTACATTATTTGCTCTGCTAGCGTCGTTTGGTCAGCACCATACAGATTTACTGATTTTAACGTTAAGCATTGAAAGTTTTTCATCGGGCCTTTTGGCAACTGGGTTTATTAGCTATTTGTCACTATTTTGCAAAAGCCCTTATGTAGCAAGTCACTTTACGTTGCTGTATTCGCTGGGGTCGTTATCACGCGTTTTAGCATCAATTGGGGCAGGGTATGTGGCTGCACATTTTGGCTGGGTAGTGTTATTTCTATTATCATCAATAACACTATTGCCAGCCCTGTGGTTTTTACAAAGAACCTTGAGAAAAACTATAGAATCTTAAGTTATTTTTACCCTCTGTCTTCAACGTCAGGTATTGTGCTGCTTTGGTCAATCGGTGCAACTTCAACTGAAGTGTTTTCTGCAGGCGCAGCAGCTTCTGGCGCAGAATCAAGAGTTGTTTCTTGTCCTTTGATTTTAACATGATTAACTACTTTTTTAACGCTACCAACATTTCGTGCAATTTCAACAACACGATTGATTTCGGTTTCATCCTGTCCAACACCAGTTAAGTAAACAGTGCCATTCACTGTTTCAACGGTGTAATTTAAGGAATATAAATCTTTTTCAAACAATAGGCTTGAACGAACACGGGTTGTAATCCAGCTATCGCTACTCATAGAGCCGAGGCCTTCTTCACCCTCTGTTTCAATATTGTTTATGACACTTTTTACACCATCAACGCTTTTTGCAAGGCGTTCAGCTTCTTGTGGCCAGGATGCATCTTGTACAACTCCGGTTAATAGGACTTCTTGATTTTGCACACTAACTGAAACTTTGGCGTGTAAATCTGCGTTAAAATTATACAAATTCATTTTTACTTTTGTACAAAGGTTAGAATCGGACATCGTTCCACCGATTCCTTTTTCGCGAGTTGCTACCATTGCACCAGCTGCTGCTCCACCCATTATAAATGGAGCAATACAGCCATTCAGGCATAAAAGTGTTGATAGAATTAGTATGTTAGTTGGGAACTTCTGAAATCCATGCATTTTTGTAATACTTTATGTCGTGTCCTGGACATACTAAAACAACATCAAAACGTTGGAAAGGGGGGCGATGAATATAATCTCGATGGTTGCTTATCCACCACTCAAGTGCGTGTTGAATACGCTTTTGCTGTGGTGGCCTAACACTATACGCTGCGTTTTCTAAGATTTTCCTGTATTTCACCTCAGCAGCAACTATGGTTTCTCCATCTTTCATAAGTAGATCAATTTCCCCGTGCGGGGTTTTTAATCGCTTAGCTAGGCAGGCCATGCCCAGACTTTCCAAGTGCTTTAAGGCTCTGGCTTCTGCATGAAGGCCTTGTATATAGGTACTTGTTGTTAAGGTTTTATCAAACATAATATTTTTTCTTTTTTGACAAAGCTAGGGCAACAACAAGTACCTAAATGTTAATTACTATTGAGAATCTTCTTCCTCGCTCATTGAGTCATCAGTCATGTCAGCATCTGGGTCGATTTCTTCCTCGCTCATTGAGTCATCAGTCATGTCAGCATCTGGGTCGATTTCTTCTTCATTCATTGAGCCATCATCCATATTCATGTCTGCTGTAGAGTCTATCTCATCGTCAGTCATGGCATCAGTATCCATAGAGCTGTCGTCTACAGCGGGTTCTTCCGCTTGTTTTTTTGCAAAAGGATTCATGTTTGCAAACATAGAATGCTTTTTAGCAGGCTGCATCTTAGCGTTTGCAGCTGAAGCGGGGCTCTTTTTTGCAAAAGGATTAATGTGATCAAACATAGAGCTCTTTTTAGCAGGAGACTTCTTCGCGTTTGCAGCAGAATCAGGCTTCTTTTTTCCAAAAGGATTCATGCTTGCAAACATAGAGCTCTTCTTAGCAGGTTGCTTCTTAGCATTTGCAGCAGAAATAGGCTTCTTTTTTCCCTGTTTTTGAGCTGCAATACATTCTTTTGTAAGCGGTTTGCCGTGTGATTTCAAAGCAGCACATTTTTTTAAAAGAGCAGCATTAGCTGTATGTCCAGAAACTGCTGATTTAGACTTGGACATCTTGCCAAAAACTCCACTACTTTTCCCTTGTGCTGTTTGCGCATGTTTATTTTTTGCTTGAGAATGCTTGTTTTTTGCATGTGGATTAGCTGCGTTTTGATGGCTAGAAAATGCTGGCGCCGTATTTGTGCAAAAAAGGCCTATGAACAGTATGCTTAATATTTTCATGATACAATTTTTGTAATATTATCTCTAGCCTCAATGCTAATACAATATTATAAATAAAAAGTTAATTTACATAATTTTATATAAACAACATTTAAATAATTAATTATTACTCAAACTTGTTAGTAATTCTTCCATGTCACTAGCTAAAGGCGCCTGAAAAGATAATTGCTCAAGTGATATGGGGTGCATAAAAGATAGTGAATAAGCATGCAAAGCTTGTCTTGGAAATGCGTATACTCTCTCTGGCCACAAGCCTTTTTTGGGCTTTTTACCATATACTTCATCGCCAATAACAGGTACGCCAAGATGTTGTAAGTGCACTCGAATTTGGTGTGTTCTGCCTGTGTGTAGCTGGCATTCTACAAAGCTAATTTGACTTTGTGGATCTTTTTGTGACGTAAAAACCTTCAAAACCTTATAGCTAGTTTGAGCCGTTTTACCATTTGGATTTACAGCCATTTTTTGTCTATCTTTATGGTGTCGACCAATTGGAGCATCAATCATCCCCGAAGTAGGGTAGGGGCGACCCAACACGATAGTCCAATATATTTTTGTTAATTGTTCTTCGCGGTCATGAAATTGTTGTGACAACCCGTGATGAGCTGCATCCGTTTTAGCAACAACAAGAATTCCACTGGTGTCTTTATCTAATCTATGGATAATGCCTGGGCGTTTAACGCCTCCAATACCAGATAAACTATCTCCACAATGATGCAGCAATGCATTGACCAAAGTTCCGTCATAATGACCAGGGGCCGGGTGTACTACAAAATTTGTTGGTTTATTCAACACTAAGAGATGCTCATCTTCGAATAGAATATCCAATGGAATGTCTTGAGGTTGTGGGTCCGCTTCAATTGCGGCTGGTTCAACAATAAAATAACACTCGCCTGTCTTTGCTTTTGTTTTTGCGTCGAAAGGTTTTAAAGGCTCAACTCTAATCGCATTAGATTTTAATAAGTCTTGAATGCGTGTCCGACTAAATGGGGTGGTAAGCGTTAGAAACTTATCTAGGCGAAGGTCGTGGTGATGTTCTTCTACCACTACTTCATAATATTTTTCATCCATTAGGTTTCCAAGGTTCGTAAACTGGCTTCTTTTTAGTTTTTAATTCTATAACTTTTCCGTGAATATTTTCAGGATTATATGCATATGGTGTTCCTGTAAGGTTAGGCAAATGTGGTTTTTGCCATGCATAAATCTGACCTTGCAATGGTTGGTCTGCTCGG
>CAYUNR010000011.1:0-34295 GCA_964446295.1 uncultured Candidatus Finniella sp.
GCAGAATCTGTGGCGCATCAGGTTGTAGATATTGCAAAACACGTGACAGGTCATGCTGACCCGGTGGAGGCATCAAAAGCGTTGGCTGAAAATTCATTGTTGATTGCGGAATTTCAAAAAGAAGTGATTAAAATTGAAGCCGAGCTTGAGCTGAAATTAATGGCAGATCGGCAAAGTGCCCGTGAACGCGACATTGCCATTGCTCAGGCGGGACGGCGCAATGTGCGGGCCGATGTGATGGTGCTAAGTGCCGCAGTTGGATTAGTTGCTTGTTTGTGGACTTTAACCAGTTATGCAGGGAAATTACCTGGTGAAGCGGTAGGAATTATTTCAACTATTGCCGGCATTTTTGGTTCGTGTTTGAAGGATGCTTATACCTTTGAATTTGGTTCTTCCCGAGGCAGCCGTGAGAAGGATTCTTTGGCAGCATTTATAAAGCGTGAGTAGGAAATTATTGTAATATTATTGTGGTTAATTTATAAATATTCAGATATTTATTATGTTGTTTTACAAAAGGATAAATTATGATTTTTAAATTACTACTGCTGTGCACTTTGATGTGCAGTGTTTTTGCGAGCGGTGAGCCTGATCTTACTGGCGATAGACCGGGGAAAACTCCAGTTGCTGCTATAGCTCGAACAGCAAATGCAAAATCTGTAATAAATCCAATTGCAGCCACAGTAAGAGATGTTATTTTCAGAAGACATCCTGGAAGCCACCTATTGCAAGAAAAAATAGCGTTTCAAAGACAGTATCCAAAAGAATGCAAATTAATTGATCATGACTATTTTGATAGGGGCTTTAACATGTCTCTTCTTGATCCCTTTTTTGTACTAGCAATGAACTTTACAGAGCAATTGATAAGTAGAAACCTTGGCCGCACAATTAGAGTGTGCGATTTTGGTTGCGGGATAGGACACACATCAATTTTACTAGGACTTTTAGGCAGTAAAGAACAAATTCATGTCCTTGGCATTGAAAATGGAATGAAAGCAGATGAGTTTGAAGAAACAAAGGCGTTTCATGCTTATGCAGAGAGATTACACGGACAACTAGGCTTTGTTGGTGGTTTGCCTGTGCGGTTAAAAACAGATGTAGAAGCAACAACCCTGCAAGGCTACTCAACTTATGCACCCAGCAATGAGTTTGATGTAAATTTTATGGGCAATTTTTTGCATATGTTTGGCCCCAAAGCCGCAAAAAAGCTGGTAGAAGAGCATGCACATCGCATGTTACGTCCTGGAGGAATGGTGCTTGCTTCCGTTGATGGAATATGTGCGGCTGGCAATAACATTGAAAAAGCTAAGGAAGTATATTTGCAAGCAAAACAGGAAGGTAAAAAATTTCCTTCCGTGATTAATATATTGGACCTCGCAATAGTGACGAAATATGAAGATGAAATAAAGGATATAGAGCATATAGAAGAAATACCGACTATATATTCTTCAGCTGCTGTAAGCGAAGATGGTCAAACAATAGAACCATGTCGTAAAACAATAATAAAGAGATGTTTTTTTAATGGCACCCCCCTACGTATTAGCGGACTACAAAAAACCGTATGTTTTTACGATTCAGCATTAATTGAGCTTGTTTTTCCAAAATCACAATGGAGTGTTGCTGTTTATAGGAAAAATATTTACGGGCAATATAACCCAGATCTTCCTGATCACGAAGTAGCTAAGTGGAACATTATGGCAGAGAAGAGATAGATTTAAACCCCTCAGTCAGGCTGACCCTGGCTGAGGGGGATTTTAGTTTTAACTTAGCTTGCTGTTAAAATTGTAACCGGCGCTGAGAAAGTAGAGCCATCAGCCACTGAAATTTTTGATCCAGGTTGAAATGTTAATGATCCACCGGTTCCAAGTATTCCTGAATCTACAGAACCATTAAACATTGCCGTAGTACCATTTGCGAAATTCACCGCTCCTGCTATTGAACCAGGAGTTACACTATCTGGAACATTAAACTGAGCTGAGTCAGTAAAGTTAGTAGCAGAACGAATTGCTGCTGCAGCGCCAGATGCTGCCAAGCTAAGACTACTGCTTCCTGATATTGCATTCGTTCCAGTTGGTAGTTGCCCAGCAACACCAAGGCTAACAGCACTTGCACTTGAAACAAATCCACCAGTTGAATTAAGTGAACCAGCAATAGAAGTAGCACCAACGCCTGAAACACTTATAGGTTGTGCAACTGCAGTTGCCCCTACAAGGGTTAAAGCATCATCATTTGCAATGCTACCTGTTGCATCGGGTACTAGTGACGTTATTGTCGTACCACCAACACTGTTTGTACTAAGCACGTTGCCTGCTAAGGTTGCGCTGGCTATAGTGGTTGCGCCGCTGTTAGTCACAGACCCATCAGCTGACAAAGCTAATGAATGAACCGCTAATGAACCTGCACCCTGTAGCGCGCATCCTGAACCACTCAATGATACAGCGGTTGATGCACCAAGATTAGCTGTACCAGCAACAGATACTGAACCTTCGTGAATATCCAATGAAACTAAACCTGAGTTAACCCCCGATAATGCAGCTGCTCCTGATCCAACTTTTTGTATTGCGCCAGTAAGCACACTGGAGATGGTTCCTGTACCTTTTTTAACTTCTAATTGCACAGGAAGGACTGAAGAAGTAGAGCTACTAACTTTTTTCTTTGTTTCACCAGTATCTATATCAAGGCTGGAGGCACTAAGATGCATACTCAAAGAAAAAATAGCCAAAGACGTTAGGATAATTTTTTGAATGTTTATCATAATATAGTTTCCCTTAAAAAAATTAATAAAGTTGATACAGAAACTTTAGTATTACAAAAAAAAAAATTAAAAAATAGTTAATCAATATTAATAACTGTTAATAACTACTGTAGTTTTAATATATCTGTTTTTAATTCTGATTATGAAATATTTAGTTGCCCTTAAAGCACGGAGAGATTTGTGGTCCAGGATGAACCTTTTCCCAATACAATTTTTGCTCCACTGCAAAATGTATAAGACCCACCAACCCCTAATATTCCTGCATCGGAGGCATTTGCAGATAATACTACTGTAGCGCCACCATCAAAGAGCACAGGCCCGGTTATTGAACCAGGAGTGACCATAGTGGGGATATGAAATTGAGAGGCACCTCCAAAATAAGTAGCTGAACTTATAACTCCTGCAGCACCACCTGATGTTAGCTTAAGGACAGTATCTCCTAATATACTATTTTCACCACATGGCAATTTCCCATGAGATCCAAGAGAAATTATTCCTTCTGTCACCATTAAGTGGTCGCCTGGAAAAAACGTTAGAGAAGATATTGTTGTGCCATCAGCATCACCAGTCATAAACATACCTGAATCTTGCGATTGAACAGTTCCCAGGGTGCTAAGGGTAATTGGAATATCTATGCCAAAATTATTAAGATTAGCTTTGCTACAAACTAAAATAGTTCCTTCTGCAACGTCTAAGCTTGTTAAAGTGTTAATGCCGGTTAGCATTAAAATTCCGGCACCAATTTTTCGTATTGAACCAGAAAGATTAGAAGAAAAAACAGCAGTCCCACTTTCTACTTCTAACAGAACAGCAGAAGCACTAAGGCGAACACTTATTACTAATACAGTTAAAAATAATATTTTGAACATTTTTTATCTATATTCATTAAGATATAAGAATGTAATAACAATACTTTTCATAATTAATACTGGCAGAATTACAGCCCCCCCCCCTTTTGTAGTTTTCGCAGCGCACAACAAAAACTGATGACTAAAACAATGCATATTACAACCTAAATAGATGGAGTACTCAACTTTAATTAAAAATAGTTAATACAAATTAAATATAATACATATTAATACATAATATTAACTATTTGTTAATAAATAAAACTATATACACAGAAAGATAATTTCTTTTTGTTGGGGTTTTGTATGTTTAATAAAAAAATATTATTAGCTTTATCGATGATCACGGCTTTAAGGTTGGAAAGCGCTTCGGGTGTGCATCATGCACTCTCTTTTGATGAACCAACCGTAAAGAAGACAGGTCTTAATGTAGCGCATCCTCGCGTTGCGGAAGCAACAGCACGTCTAATTGATTCAAAACCAATTGCAATGGCTGCTACAAGGCTGAGCGCTAAGACTGAAATTCTAAATATTCAATATTTTCCTGCTTCTTTAGTTTACAATCAGCTAGATCTTGGTTCATGCACAGCAAATGCTATGGCGTTTATTATTAGATATTTATCGGTACGCAACAGCGATAGGCCTGCCGATTTTTCAAGCGCTAATAAGCAAATGCTATCTCCTTCTAGGCTTTATCATTACTACAACACACGATACGAGGAAGGAAATATAACTGGAAATGCTTCTAATGTGCTTAGGGATAGCGGCGCTTCAATGCAGGGAGCAATGGTTGCGCTTGATAAATACGGAACGTGCCCAGAAACTTTTTCAAGCAGCATAGACCTAGAGCGTGGTTTTCGCTATAGCGGATGGGTTTATGAAGTTTCACGTTTTACTGCCCAACCAACACCTGAAAGCTATCGCTTTGCTTTTGACCCAAGTTTTAATGGTATAAATACAAGCACCGCGTTGAATCCATATAAGGTCGTTTCGCAAAACATTAGATATACTGACATGTGCTCAAAATACTATAAGAGCGCTAGAAATGCATTGAATACAACTGCAGAAAAAAGTGAACTTGTCCTAGCCTTTAGAACAGCTTTAAGTAAAAATAATCCAATTTATTTAGGCATATTGCTTGAAGCAGCATTTTATTCACCTGCAGGTGGCTTTGTTCCTATGCCAGCTTTAGATGGACGATTCAAGCCAATTGGTGGTCATGCATTAGCAATTGTCGGCCATGGTCAATACAATTCAAAAGCACCAACTCAAAATTACTTTAAATTCCTGAATTCATGGGGAACATCATGGGGTGATGGCGGGTTTGGATATTTTCCTGAAGATTACGTAGCGAACGTTAACTTTTTTGGGATTTCAGCCTACGCTGTTGACCTATTGAAGTAATGCTGAAGGTTGCATCAGAAAGTCACTGGTGCAGCCTTTTTACCTAAACAAATCACTGTGAGAACCTAAGCGAACCAATTCTAGTTTATCAGTCGTGAGCTTATACACAAGTAACCAGTCGTTTTCTACGTGGCATTCAAAAAAGTCATGAGCGCCACCATTTAATCGGTGAGGGTGATATTTGTGTGCTAAATAAGAACGGCGGGCGAGCGTATCAATCACAACTTTCAGTTTTAAAAGGCACTTACCCCGTTTTTTTGATAGCTTGAGGTCTTTTAAAAAAGCATGAGTTGTAATGACATTACGCATAATGATTTTTCAAAGATCGCTTTTCTAATCAGAATGCAAGAAAATGTTTAAGATATGGTTAAATTTAGAGTTAAAAATTAAAATTATGGATCTCTGATCAAGTAAGAATTTTTATTCAATCAAATGAAAAAAGCTAGTTCTTTATTATAATTTTTAACTTTGTATGTTTACGAAATCTTAATCAGGCAAAGATTATTATAAAAATTATCTAAATTTTTACAGGCAATGCAATGCGTAGATATTCACAACGCCTTAATGCTGTTTTTTTATTTTTTCTATTGTTTAACTTTGGTAATTGTTCGCTTATTGCAAGCACTGCACTTGCGGAAGAAGATCTTTTTGCGCGACAGACTTTTGACACATCTCAACAAACTGCAATTAGAATAACATTTGCCGATCTAAGGGAAACTCAACCAGAATTATTAGAAGCTATTCATTTTCAATATGCAGCAAGAAAACTAATTACGAGCGCACTGAATGACGAGCAAATTTGCGCAACAGTTGCTGAGTTGATCATGTCTCAGAAGGAATTAGAATCACCAGCGTTTATCAACTGTCTGGAAAAATTATATGCACAACGAATAGCAAATTCAGCTATGCAAGCAAAGCAAATAGGGGCAATTTTTGTATGTTTAAGTACTACTGATTTTCTTGTTTTAGAGCATGCAGATTTTGCCAATAAATTAAGCAAGTTGATAACACCAAAAACACCACCAGCAGACATAGAAAACAGAATTATTAATTTGGTTACTATTACCCAGCGATTACTTTCATAAAAAAGGCGATCAAATTTTCTCAACATTACCTTTATAACAATTTCATAATTGAAGAAAAAAGTGCACCTTGATGGTTTTCAAGTGACTGAGAGACAACTGGGTGATTTTATTAATATTTTCTTTACATGTGTTCTGATAAAATGAAGTTATCTTATTGCTTAAGGATGAATAAATCGTGAAAACTAATTTTAAAAACCTCCTACTTATTTCTTTAACTTTGGCGGTGTTTGGATCTATTAAGTGCTTTGCTACAGACGAAGAAGCAGCTACTACTAAGGCTCCACAGACGCAACATACAACAATAGGAGCAACCCCTGGAGAATATACATTTTCGGAAGACTATCAAAGACTTTATGAAGAATATTTAAAAGATCCTAAAAAATTTAAGTCCGATATTTCTCTAGACAAAGAAGAGTTTTACAAAACCTATACAAACGATCAGTTAAGCATCAATACAAATTTGGTCGTATATTACGCAACTACTAATACTAATGGAATCGCTTCTGCAATACACCAAATGCGGTATGAGACACTTGTTTATGCATATGTTTTTGCCAAAGCGCAACATAAAGAAAAAGCTTTTTTTATGAATGCTTTTCCACGAGAAGGTCATTGTGTACCGTCACAAGTAACCCCTGTGCAATCGTGGCTAATGGCTGAAAAAGAATCGCTCTTTCATGCACCTGAAGAAATTGCAAAAAGCAAACTGATCATTAACATAAGAGATGTGTTTCGAACTAATGCTTTTATGGGCGCAAGAATACATAATATTATTTTGTATTGGTTTGCTCCAAAATGCATTGAGTATTATAAGACTAGCTTTCCGCATATGACGCCAATGTCTTTGGAAGAATACGAAGCTAACCCTCAAAATCTAGAAACATATTTTTTGGATTTTGAGAATGGCGAAAAAGAACGTGTTGCAGAACTATTTTCTACAGAAGTTTTAGCTATCATAAGACAAGAAGCTATTAAAGAAGCTGTAAATTTATGGAATCGTGAACTTAAACCTCATGAGCAATACCATCTAAGCAAAGGCAATATTTCAGCCTTATATACAGAAGATAGCAATATTCAGGTCAAATTTAGAACCACTCCTAAAAAAGTAATCATCGATGAATTTGATGTAACAATAGAAAGTGTTTCCAAATTAGTACCAGTCGAAAACTCCATTTCTTTAATATATAAAGACATGAAAACATATCTAAGAGAACAGTTCTTAGGCTTTTTTGCTCAAGCTAAATGATTTCTTGGAGATTTTGTAGGCTGTCCGGGAACAATAAAGCAAGCTAGCATTTTGCCATTTCCAAACAAAATAAAAAGGAGGTTTTATGCCCTACCCAGATTTTCGCTGTAATTCAGCATTGTCTGGGTCTTCTTGGATTAAATCACAGGAGGAAAAACATCCATTGAGAAGAAGTCATCTGCGGACAAATCAAGAAGCCAGTCTCCCTCACCAAAAGGTGAAAGACTCCTGCTTTTTTAAATCGCTGCTTCAGCTGTGACACCAGAAAGTGTGCCAAAAAATGTATCAGTCAGTTCCTCAGGAGTTACAGCAGCAACTGGTTTTGGGGCAAGTCCAGAAGTACTTGGAGTTGATGCAAATGCAGAAGATTCAGACATGCTCGGAGTGGGAGCAGCTAGGGGTTCCAGATTAATCTTCAAGGAAAGCTCTTCCCACTTTTTCTGACAATGAAGACCTTTTCTTGTTATTCCTGTTGTCCGAGAAAGCTCTTCAGATATGTTCTTCCAAATGATTTGTGGTTTCTTTTTTCTTGCTGTACTTGCTGTATGAGATTCCATTATTTCACGCAAGCACTCTTCCTCTGATGGAAGCCAAGGAGCAGAAGCATCTGCTGCAACATTTGCATCGGCACCTACAACCACTATTTCATCAAACGGGGGGATTATACTTTCAAATGCCAATCTAGAAGTTGCCGCAACAGCAGGAGCAGCAGCAATGAAGACCGCATCTTTATGAGCCGCAGAGCCTGTTCTTTGTCTTTTGGAGGAAGAACTCAAGGTAGGCTCAACTTCGGCAAACTCACTTTGCCACATATCCTTACACTGATCGCTAGATCTTCCTATGCCTGTCACCAGAGAAAGTTTTGTAGCTAAATTTTTCCAAAAGAAACGGCCTTTTCTGGATTTGAGATCAGGATATTTTTTCATTATATTGCAAAGCTCATCTTTCTCAAATTTAACCCAAGGTTCATTTGAGATCCACGTTGGTATTTGCGAAAGCGCAAACCTTTCAACCCATGGATCAACGTACCCATTTTTATATTCTGGATGAGGGAGAGCAGTAGGAAGGAGAGGAGAACTAGATTCAAGATGAGTATCCCTTCCCTGTTCGACACCATGGAACGGAATGGCAACAGCTGTTATAGGCGCATCTACAGAAACAGCAATAGGAAGCGTAGCAGCAGGAAGAGGAAGCCCAAAGAGTGAGCGAATTTGTCCTTTATTCATAGCATATCCCGAAGCACTATCCCCAAAAAATGAAGCCTCCTCCTGAGGAAAAACAGAAACCCCAAAAACAAAAAAGGCAATACGTATATGTTTTAACATAATTAACTCATGATATTTTTTAATTGGAAATTATAATTTATATTATTTGCTTATTGCAACATAAAAAAATAATAAAGTGTTTGATAATGTGTTTTTATATTATTTTCTGCAAAATATTAGACTTTTTTACATGGCATAGACAATTTAAAGTAATTATCCAAATAAGCCACCGATCACGTTGGAGGTAATAACGATTTTATAGTGAACTAATTACACAAAAAACCTCACAAACTTAGTTTGCAAAGATAATAAAGGAGATTTTATGCCCTACCCTGATTTTCGCAATAATTCAGCATTGTCATACTCATGTAAAATTAAAAGCTCACGCAAGGCCAAGCCTTGGAGAAGGTTTGACCACCCAGTTCCAAGGCAGCCCATAAACATTTTCGCTTAATTTTATAAAATAATCACCTGCGTATATAATTAACCCTGGAGCAATTTCTTTGTGTTCAGCATAGGTTTTGAAAAATGCTTGTATTCCTTGCGCATCACGCTTATTAAGAGAAGTTTTGCACTTAAATTCAATTGGAAATAATTTATTGTCAATTTCTAGAATCAAGTCAACTTCAGCTCCCCCGTTTGAACGCCAATGATAGAGGCATGGTTTTGTATCAAACGTACCGATTATATTTTTGATTTCATTTACACAAAAAGTTTCAAACAATGCACCAAGTTGAGGATGACCCAGTAATGCTTGGCTTGAACTGATTCTCATTAAATGACAAGCAAGCCCTGTATCATTAAGGAATCCCTTCGGCTTTTTTGAAATACGCTTCAGAGCATTGGTGCTATAACTACTAACTTCATACCAGAGATATGTGCTGATGAGATTAACAGCCCATTTTTGTGCTGTAGTCATTGCAATACCAAGCTCTCTACCACGTTGGGAATGATTAACTTCTTGCGCGGTTAAAGCAGCTTGCAATCGGACAAAATTGTAAAATAGTTGCATGTTTTCAATATGACTGAGGTTTCGCACATCTCGCTCAATATACGTTTGCATATAGGAATCAAAATAATTAGCAATAACTGAATCAGGCAAATGTAGAGTACCAGGATAGCCACCACGCCAAATAGCTTGGTGAATTGTTAAACCAGGAATAGACGAGCCTTTTTCAATAGCTTTAAAGTCTTGAGCTAACCACGAATACACCCATGAAGGTGTATCTTGAGCATGTTGTTCAGTAATAGTCATAGGAGATAATTCTAGAATACCAACGCGTCCAGCTAAACTTTCAGAGATGGCTTTAATAACCGAGAAATTTTGAGAACCTGTTAAAATGAACTGACCTGACTCTGGGTGTTCGTCGACCCATCGTTTAATAGCACCCAGCAATTCAGGAACATATTGAACTTCATCCAAAATCATAGGAGCAGGAACAGACTTTAAAAATAAATCTGGATCACTTCTTATCTGTAGCGGATCTTGAACAGGATCAAAAACAAAGCGCTTATAATCAGGAAATAAGTGCTGCAATAAAGTGCTTTTTCCGACTTGCCTAGCACCTAGCACAAGAACAACCTTGAAGTAATTTGCTAAGGTTAGAACCTTATTTTCAAGCAAACGTGCATGATACACAAAAAACCTCACAAATTTAGTCTATAAAACTAATTATGAAAGGTTTTTTAAAAATAGCAAGCTTTTTCAACGCAACCAAAAGGAGATTTTATGCCCTACCCTGATTTTCGCAGTAATTCAGCATTGTCATATTCATGCAAAATTAAAAGCTCACGCAAGGCCAAGCCTTGGGGGGATGATAAATCAGGGTCATTTTTTAATGCTTCGTTCGCCATATTGTGTGCTTTGGCAAACAGGCCTTCTAGCAAAATAGCATCTGCCGGGTCTTCTTGGACCAAGTCACAGAGGCGGAATTTTGGCACGCCGCTTTGTTTGGTTCCAATGATTTCTCCGCCACCGCGTAAGCGCAGGTCTTCTTCGGCGATTTTAAATCCATCGTGGCAATCACGCATGGTTTCTAACCTTCTGCGCGCTTGGAAACTTAATGGTTGTCCGTATAGTAGTAAGCAGAATGACTGAATATCATTTCGCCCAACTCTGCCCCGCAATTGATGCAACTGCGCCAGGCCAAAACGTTGAGCGTGTTCAATAACCATAACGGTAGCTTGAGGAACGTCAACGCCTACTTCTATCACGGTGGTTGACACCAACAACGTTGCTTCTCCGCTTAGGAAACGTTGCATGGCGGCGTCTTTTTCCGGGCCCTTCATGCGACCGTGCATAAGTTCAATTTTGTCACCGAATATTTCACGTAAACTATCACAACGGGCAACGGCTGCGGCTAAGTCACTTTTTTCAGATTCTTCAATTAAAGGACAAACCCAGTAAACTTGCCGGCCTTTGCTCATTATTGCTTTGATTTGTTCAATAACTTCATCGAGCCTATCAACGCTAATGACTTTGGTTTGGATGATTTTTCGACCCAAGGGTTTTTCATTGAGAATGGAAACGTCCATATCGCCATGGTTAGCTAAAACCAAGGTGCGTGGAATGGGCGTTGCGGTCATTGATAATATATGGGCTGTTTTAGATTTGCTGGCCAAAGCAAGGCGCTGTTCAACCCCGAAGCGGTGTTGTTCATCAATAACTACCAAACCTAGCTGTTGAAAGACAACGGAGTCTTCTAGCAATGCATGGGTTCCAACTATAATTGTAGCTTCGCCTGATTGTATAGTTTCAATAACTTTATCGCGAGCCTTACCTTTTTCACGACCGGTAAGCATGGCGACAGTTAGTCCTAATGGCTGTAGCAATTCACCAATTTTAGCGGCATGCTGGCGTGATAAAATTTCTGTTGGCACCAAAATGGCTGTTTGTAGACCTTGGTCGGCTACGTCTAATGCTGCCATGACTGCTACTAAAGTTTTTCCGCTGCCAACATCACCCTGCAATAGGCGCACCATTTGCTGACCGTTTTGCATATCGCCGCGCAGTTCTGCAATGGCGGAAATTTGTGCATTAGTTAATTTAAATGGCAGTAATGCTTCAAGCTGAGCGCCAAGTTTTGGTACGTATGCATTCTTAGAAATAACCTTTGGCTTGGTGCGACGATTACTTAAGGCCATGCCCAAATGATAGGCTAGGAATTCATCAAAAATAAGGCGTTGACGCGATGGGTCAGTAAAATTTAGATTTTCATAAACTTGGGGCTGGTGCACATTTTTTAGGGCACTCAAGAATGAAGGGTAAGTGCTGTCGGTAATCCATTCGGGCATTTCCTTGGATGGCTTAATTACCTGATCAATAACGCTTGCAACCATAGACCTGGTAAGGCCTGCGGTTAAGCCATAAATGCGTTCTGCGCCAATCCATTTGCTCATTTCATCGAGGGGGCCCATAAAGTCTGGATGGGACATATGGTAACGCACCGTATCGTGAGCACGGTCACATTTTAACTGACCACTAATGCCAATTTTTCTACCCTCTGGTGCTACGCGCTGTAAAAAGCGATCGTAAGCATTGAAAAAGAGTAATTCGAAGCGATTGTTTTTGTTATCACGCATCCATATGCGGTAAGGGGAACGCCGGCGCAGACCTGGCTGATGCAGTTCAACAGTGGCTTCAAAAGTAACTAATGTATTTTCAGGAGCTTCTTGAATATTGTCTATTTTAGTTCGAAAGCTAAGTTGAGTTGGCAAATGCCACAAAAGATCAATGAACCGTTCGCCCACTAATTTTTTGTAAAATTTTTCCCGGCGCTTTCCAATAGCAGCAAGCGTGTGTAGTTCTGTTAGGTAGTAATCTAGCGGTGTGGACATGATTTTAGAACTTCAACTAGTTCCTGCATTTCTTCTTGTTTTCCAATGGTAATGCGTAAATAGCTAGGTAAATTGTAAGCACCCATTGGGCGGACAATCAATCCTTTTTGCCCTAAATATTTATAGACTTCTTGGGTGTTTTCAAAATAGGCCATGACGAAATTTGATGTGTAGGGAATCATGGTGATATTCAGGTCATTCATGTCGCTTACAAATGTAGCTAAATTTTTCTTATTTAGCTGCATGCAATGAGCAATCCAAGCTTGATCACCAAGCGCTGCAATTCCTGCTGCTTGCGATAAACCAGTTGTGTTAAATGGTGGGCGAATACGGCTGATTGGATCAACAATTTCAGGGTGCGCATATAGCCAACCCAGTCGTAAATTTGCCATTCCATACGCTTTTGAAAAGCTACGTGCCATGACCACATTTGGGTAGCGTTGCACCCATTTTGTGCCACAGTGATAGTCGTCACCATCCATATATTCTGCATATGCTGAGTCAAACACAACAAGTACGTGGCTTGGCATACGCTCAAGCAGATCATCAATTTCAGTATTGGTTAAATAGTGGGCAATTGGGTTGCCGGGATGATCAAGATAAAATATTTTTGTGCGCGACGTTACTCGTTCAAGAATCGCGTCAACATTTAGTTTAAAATTAACCCGGGGAATTTCTACGGGAATTCCACCCATAGCCAAAGTAGCAATTTTATACACACCAAAACCATGTTGAGGGATAAGAACTTCATCGCCCTTACCAACATAAGCACGAGCTAAAAGGTGAAGAATATCTTCCGAACCATTACCAGTTACAATCCACGCTGGATCAATACCGTGAGTTTGACCGATTGCCGCGCGTAGTTCGTTTGCTGCACCGCTTGGGTAACAGTGAATTCTATCTGTGTACTGACGTACAACTTGTTTAACTGATTCTGACGGACCATAGGGATTTTCATTAGAAGCTAACACTACCCTGCGAACAAAACCTGGCGGGGTTACGTCACCGCCAATATAAGGAGAAATTGCATAGATAGATTCATTAGACTTTGGAAAACCCATTTTGACCTGTGACATGGAACACTAGTTCTAAATAGCATATTCGTAATGACGTTTCAATGTGGGGCGATGATTAATGCACGCCTTGCATAAGAATTTCAACAGTCAACTTAATAATTCCTTAACAAAAAAACAGTACAATAATCGTATGTGCTGTAATAAGTTTTACCTAGTGATTTTTTACTTTATTTTTATTGCATTTTTTGCTTCTGCTCCTGTTTTTGGAGCTGTCGCTGCCCCTGTTGCGAGTCACGCAGAAATTAGCCTATTCAGAGCAAAAGAAGCAGATAAAATTACTCAATCCAAAAATAATCTTGGCACTAAATTAGATGTGCTTGGTGCCTTAACTTGTTTAAAAGAAAAGCTACACAAGGCACCTAGAGCAGAAATGAGTTTTATTCAATTTTCTAGGTTTGTTTTTGGCATGTTGGTTGGGAATGGTTACCCAAATGGCGTAACAACAACGCTAAGAGCGAATCCAGCCGAAAAAGTTGAAATTGAAAAAATTGTAAAAGAAGCCTCAGTTTATGTTAAAAAATACGATTTTAAAGAGCCCAATATTTGGAGCAAAGAAGAAAATGACGCAAAAAAAGATAATGATAATGCAAAAATTGCTAAAATTATCGAAAATAAATTACAGCATGCAGGCGTATTAAACGCCTGGTGGGACAGCGCTAACAGAAATGAAAAACTTTCAATTCAACTTAAAAACGCAGAAGAAAATGCTCACGATTTAGATCGTGACAAACAAATTTTCGAAGGACCATATGCTGAGGTTCCCAAAGTAGCAATGGATGCTTTGTATAAGGCAGATATAATAACAGCTCCTTTGATAGTACGTTTCATTGAATATTTTTCAAGGCTATCTGATGCAAACAAAGAGTTTATATTGAATTACATACAAAGAAATCCCACAAAACAACGTGAGGATTACCTTATGACTTATATAGCAAGAGGATTAAACAAAGCTATTCCCCCAATTGCTGTGGTTCCCGCGGCTTTGCCAGTTGTTGTGGTTCCTGCGGCTATGCCTCCTGCACCTCCGCCTGTTGCTATTGCTGTTGTAAATCCTCGCGCTGCTTATGAAGCGTTAATTCAAGGTAATTTGCTTCCAGAGCAACGAGAAATGCTAATGGAATTTATAACCATTGCTTTAACAGCTGACTGGGAACAATTTAAAAATATTGGAATATTTGCCGATGACATGTTGCAAACATTCATTGAAAATTATGTTCGTTTACAACCCGCAGATAAGCAACAAACTTACGTGGAGTTTGGAAATTTTATAGAGCCAGGATTCAGACAACGTCGCCCCGGACAAAGAGAAGTGGATGCATTCAAAGCACTTGCAAATAATGGTGAAAAAATTCAAATAATAATGAGCTTAGCTGAGTGGTTGGGTAATCAAGGGTTTGCATTAAATGCTCCAGTTGCTCCTGCTGCTATTATCGCGCCAGCAGTTGTAGTACCTGCGGCCATTGCAGCCCTTGCTGAAGATCCTTTTATTGCAAAATTAAAAAATGATATTGTTATAGCCGACTTCACACAAGCACTAGATTCAGCCATAGAAAAACAAAACATTGCAAAAGCAGCAATACTGCTTACGAATTTCAAAGCAATTGGCCTAGAAGCTTTTAATGCAGGCTTGATAACCCAGCAAGAAGTTGAAAATATTAGTAGGTTTGCAACAGATTTTTCTAAATTATCTGATGCTAGCAAAAATGCCATATGTACCCACCTTGAAGATTTAATAAGGAATGGAACACATTCTGGAGCTGGCAGATATGAGATAGAAGAAATGGTGCCGATAAACGGCTGGATAGGTGGTCAATGGGAAATCGTAAGACACGAACTACAGATAGTTCAAGCGACAAAATCAGAAAACCTTGGAAACTTGCTATTACCTGTAGCGTATCCTCCCAGATCAGCAGAAGATTTATTAAGGTGCAAAGCAGAATTAGCAAAAGATACGTGCAATTATTTGCGGGATCAAATAGCAATAAATGCTATGCCGTTACTAAACGAAGCGCAAATAGAGCAAGAGGCAGCAATTGCTGCTGCAGCATTTAGATGGCATTTCTGGAAAGGCCCCACGGGACGAGCGCCGGCCAGAAAACATTTTAATATGCCAGCATGGCAAGCGTTAACCCCAAGAGGCATACGCTTTATAGAATTTTTTATGGATAGTGTTATGCCCAAACTTGAAGAGCTATATTATGCAAATAAAATTACAGCGAATGATATTGCGTATGTGCTGCGTGCCGCGGGCATGGGGCTATTAGGACTGGAAGAGCAAGAGTTGTATTTGACAAAATTTAGAATATTGATTAATAACATGCTTCCTGGACTGGATGGGAAAATAGAACGTCCTTGGGACTCATTAATTGCGCCCTATGGTTATTGGGATAGTTCTCAGCATCTTTATCAAAAATTCCCCGATATTGCTGCTAATTCGCACCCATTTAAGCAACTTGAGGTGGAACAGGACTCTGGCGTTAACCCCTTTCATACCATACATGCAGAAAATCAATTAATTCCTTACAGAAACAGGTACAATATAGCTGTTGACCAAGGAAATTTTACGGAAGCAAAAAAAAATGAGCTTAAAAATGATGTGACTGAAGGCTTCAAAGCAGCTTTAGATAATTTATCCGGCCTAATAGGAACAGGCTTTGACAGAGCAATTGCATTGGGTGACGAACAAAAATTAATACAATTCATTAAAAGCTTTAGCACTACAGTTTGCTACGATGGAACTACCGACGTAATAGCAGCAAAAGCTATTGAACTGGGGCTAATAGGGGAGGCAGTTACCGCCCAAGGTCCAGTTACAAAAGAAGAAGCAGAGCAGCAGTTTATAGCTGCGCTAATGAACCCAGACTCTAAGCCAAAATTGAAAGCAATTTTTGAAGAAATAAGAGCGGATGGAGATAAGAAATTAGATGGATTTATCAAAGCAGCAAGAGCGGCAGCAGGAGCACAAAGACCTGTTGATTACCCCCCACTTCATCATACTTATCTGCCAGCCGCCACTCTTGTACTAGAGGATTTTTTTGGGAATGTAGAAATAATTCGCGAAGTCGTAGGCAAAAATGCAGCAGGAAATTGCGCATTAACAGATGCACAAATTCTTGAACTTATCTATTGGTCTGCCGCTGCTGCGGATGGTGCGCCACCTCCAGACCCAGACATTGCAAAGTTGTTTGGATATTAGAATTAGGTACTGTGGATCTCAGATCAAGCTGGAATAACCAAGCAGCAACCCCATCTTATTAAAAATTTCATAAAATTCTTCTAAATTGCTATAGAAATTCAAAAATCAAGCTGATACGCTTTTTGTATTGTGTTAATTTTTAGAGGAATTTATTTGCATGAAACAAAGATTTATACTTTTAGTATTGGGCATGTTTGCGTTATCAACGCCAACAAGTTACGCAGCGGCTGGTTTTGCCACAGAAACTAGCGACGAAGCTCCTGCCACCGAAATAAAACTATTCTCTTATTCATCGCTACAAGAATCAGCGTCTGAAATTGTTGCTGAATTTCACGAGAAGGGCTACATAGCAGTTGAAGGCGTTCCTGGGTTTGGTGATGCGTATCAACAATTTTTAGCAACGGCTCGAATATTCGCAGATCTTTCAAAAGAAGAACAGGCAGTTTGCACTGGCGCAACTTACGCTGCACGCGGCTGGTCACGGGGCGTAGAAGTTTTCAATGGCAAAACAGATACGTACAAAGGCTCTTACTATGCAGCTGTGCCAGATGATTTAAGCAATGTCTGGCCAGATGAAAACCTCCCTAGACTTAGAAGCGCATACCAAAATGTTGCGACAATAGTATTGGAAGCTGGCAAGCAAATATTACCCCTTGTTGGTTTTACCCACGAAAATGTTAAAGGCTTAGGACGGATGCTGCATTACAAATCTGTTGCTGGTGGTGAAGATGACGGCAACCCAAATTGGTGCGGAGATCACCGTGACCATGGAGTGTTTACGTGCCTATGCCCTGAAGCATTTTACAGAGATGGAGAAGTTGTAAGTAGACCAGCAAATAGCGGGCTTTACATTGAAGGTCGCCCTGTTGGGATACCACTTGAAGATGCCATAAGCAGAAATGTTGTGTTTTTCCAAATGGGTGAAGTTATAGAGCTGATGACCAAAGGAGAAGTACGTGCAACAAATCATTTGGTAAAGAAAGCCACTGATGGTTCTGAACGCTTTGCTTTGGCAGTATTTGTTGACCCAATTGATGAAGTAATTATTAACTTTGGTGGTTCTTCAGCTGAGATTATTGATAAATACAAAGACCGCCTAAAAGCAGAGGAAATTGTTAGAGGTATCGTGACTTTCGATGCATGGAACGCAAGATCACTTGAAAAATATAATCCTCCTGCATTAGCACCTACTACAGCTTAATAGGTTATAGACGCTGGAAAACAACCCCCAAGGTATAACAACCCTGGGGGATTTTTATTACTTTATTGTTAGTGCTTTCGAAAAATTTTCAAACATATTTTATATTTAATAAACATTACACTTGAAATCATCATATCGAAATATTACATATACTTCAGGCAATCTTAAAACCTTACAATCATGAAAAAAATCTTCATACTATTATTATTGAAATTCAATTTTATACTATTTGGAACAGAGACATCGGACCTTGTTCAAGAGCAATGCCTTACTAGGCTTATACCTCAAGCCGTTTTTGATGAAATAACAGCAACAAGAATTGTTGATGGCGCAAGTGAAGATTTTCCTATACTTCAAAGGGATTGCGTAGAAAATCTTGTTAGAAACTTTTTAAATATGGCTTTTTTATTCCCAAATGGTGAGTTTAGGCCTGGGGCAGAAGAAAAACTATCAAGCACGCACGATAAGCTACGCGCATACTACACAGAACATACTCCTGCAGAACGTATTTCTAATGATCCTGAAATGGGAAGAAAGTGGTTAGAAACAACAATTGGTTTTATTGGCGTAGAGTACGCACAAGCAAATAGGGAAATTAGATCAGGAATCGACAATATTCTAGCGCTTATGGAAGGATTCGTCCCATATCTTAGAAATGGAGGATCAATACCAGGAAAATCAGCCAATCAATACAGAGCTTATAAATTGAATAAGATGTGCAAATGGTTGAGCACTGAGACAATAAATATTAGGTTCAACCCGGAAAGCATACAAAATAATCATGAAGATGCAAAAATAACCTTTACTTTAAAAGAAGCAGGAAGAAAAAAACAAAAAGAATCAGTCACTTTGCATATTGGCAAGAGGCATGTTTGTATTCGGCATAGAGATCAATTGTCAGCTTGATTTTTAGCTTGCTCATTTTTTAACAAATTTTTTGTCAAATGAAAAACCACGGGGGTTACTCCGTGGTTTTACGATAAGGGCTAAATATTAACTGACTTTTAATATTTTGGTGCAATTATTAGAGAAAAATACATAGCTAGTTTTTTAAATGAAAAAAATAGTATTAGTTTTTATATGTACATTTATCGCTTGTTTATCAGCGACTCCTAATCTACAAAAATCAGACCTGGCAGGAATACTAGTACGGTGCGCTAAAAAAAATCTTTCTTATATTCATGCCATAGATTTATTACATAATGGCACTATAAAGAAAATTAGAACAGAAGCCCCTAACGCAGTATTGTTAACGTACATCAAAACAAGTTCTAGTTCTGCTGAACTAACAGCAAGCGAAGAGGTATCTCATACAACTGCAGCTAGATCTGATTCTCCTGACTCTTCAATGACATTTTCAACTGAAAGTCACATAACTGATAATCCAGAAATTTTCCCTCAAGAAACTGCTTTATTGCCCGAATTCCTTAGAAAGAATTTAGAAGACAGGACAAAAAAAAATCAAGAAAGAATAATCACATACTTTCCCCAAACTGCTATTGCTAAACTGACGGCCTTCCTTTTTCCAATGCACAATGGCCAATTTAGGGCGAACGATTTTACTAGCTGTTTTTTAGGAACCCCATATGGTCCTGCATTAATAAAAGCAATTGTAAATATTTTGACGAGTGCCACACTAACACACACTAATCAAACTGAGCAAATAGAAACACAAAAGAAGATAATAGTAGATAAAATTAAGAGCACTTCTAAGGCAGACCGAAAAGGATTGAAGATTGATAAAGCACAAGCAGATATTGATGAATTTTTAAAAACATTAATAGATTTAATAGATGAAAGTCCAGACAAAGACCTGCCAATACAAATTTTAATGAGCTATCTTTGGGAAAAATCCGAGACCTATGATGAAGCTATAGACGGTTTGAATATTTATTCAAGCACCGCCACTGCAGCACATACAGAAGCACACAGACAAGAGGAATTAAGGATTATTGATGAATTAAAGGATTCTGACCCTGCCAAGATATTCCCTACATTAATGGATAAAGTCGTGCTTAATACTGGAAAACCTCACGGTGATTGCGCAGAAGTTACTGTTAGAAATTTCTTAAATTTAGCTATTCTTAATCCAAATGGTAGTGTTAAAGGTGAGTTTCATGAGCTTGTGCGTACTTCTGCACTTTTAAGTCAATTATATAGCCTGACAGATCATAGCTCCAACCTAATAAATGACGAACAAAAAGCACAAACATGGAATAATTTATTAATATCAATAGGTGTGAACTGTACCGAATCGAATCCTAGCACAGAGATGAAGGCGGGATTTAAAAACTTTATTAATGTTTTAAATTTTCTTTTAAAATTATCCCCAATCCCAGCATCAAATCTATGCACCCAATTTCAAGCAATTTGCCAAAAACTTTCCATGGGCCAAACTATTATGTGGCGAAGAAAATCAGAAGCTAGTGGTCAATGGCGCACAACTGATATATCAAATTATGATGAAATAATATTCGGAATTGAAAAAGACGGAAAAAGTCCCAAAACTTTTACACTTCATCAAGGCTGCGGACATGCTTTTATTGCATAAAGATTTTACTCAGTTAGTTGTTTTTGCAAGCACCGCCATGTATCTAAAAAATTCATTTACTCGCAAAAGCTTTTGCAAACTCACTAAAACCATCTAACGTCGCCACAAAACGTTTTTGATCATCTGGATTTACAAACCCTTTATCATCAAACGCTTGAAAAGACCCGCCAAGGCTGAACATTTCAGGAAATACATAATTCCCTAACCCTTCCAAAGGAACGCGCGTGTGCCAAAGCCCGCGAATACCAGCAATTGGACCAGGACTTGCTGCCATAAGCAGAATTGGCTTTTGTTTAAGTGGCATGTGCCGAACCCGTGAAACCCAGTCAATAACGTTTTTCAACACGCCAGAAATAGAATAATTGTATTCTGGTGATGCAATAATTAATGCTTGAGCCTGGTCAATACATTTGGCCAGTTTTTGAACATTATCTGGGATTCCAACCGCTTCAATGTCACCGCTATATAAGGGAATAGAAAGATTATTTAAATTTGCAATATCTGAAACAGGGGAGTTAAGGTGCTGTGCTGCCATATGAAGTAACTTAGTGTTTAACGAATCTTTTCTTAAGGAGCCTGATAGAAAAAAATATTTCATAATGTTCAAGTAAAATTAAGACTATAAGCCAGTCTAACCAAAATTATAGTTTTGCAAAACACCTAAATACCAGTTAGAATAATAATATTCCTTTATAAAAGCATTATATGGATATATCTAAAATCTCAACTCACAGTGTTAAAAACACGAAAAAACTTGGAAAAATTTCAAGTGGTGAGGGGAATTTTTCGCTTGAAGAAACCGCTGAAATTATTAAATCAGCAGCACCTTCCGAGATTAAATTTAGTTCAATTGATGCTTTATTCTTAAATTTAGACCTACGTCGCAAAGGGCAAAGACAAGCAGTTGAAAAAAGTGAAAAACTTTTAGAACAGCTTGATGATTTGCGCCTTAGCATTATTACAGGAAGCATTCCCAGAAATACGTTGCAAAATTTATCATCTATATTACAAGATAAAATTGAAACTGTTGCTGATGAACGTTTGCGCAACATTCTTTTGGAAATTGAAACACGCGCTAAGGTTGAATTAGCAAAATTGGAAAAAATGGGTCAGTAATAAAGTAAAAACATCTATCAGATTTTTACCTTTTCTGTTACTTAAGAAATCAAAAAACCCCCCTCAAAAATATGAAGGAGGTTTTATGATATTTGGAGATTTTTATGAAAACGTTTAGGCACACCTAAACCATAAACACAAACACAAACAATTAGCTAATATTCGTGCTTACTGTATTTTATTGTACCTGAAATTTTTACTTTTTCAAGCAATTTGCAAGTTATATAAGAAGTTTTTCTTGCATTCTTCTTTTGGTTTACACCAAAATAAAAAATCATTTAAATTATGTATTTATTAATTAATTTTATAAATAATACATATTGTTTATTTATATTTAAATATTGAATGTTAATCATTCACCCCTTAAACATTGCAATGAAATGATAAAATTAAAAAGTTTAATAATAGCAGGTTTTTTAATAACCCTAGCTGCAGCAAAAGGATTTGCCGCAGCTAATTTTCCTATAGAAGAAGCACCTGCCCCTGGCTATTTTAATATCATTGTAGCCAAGCTAAGTGTTGTGGACCCTATACAAGATGCTGTGCTCCCTATATTAAGAGCGTGCAGAACCTTAGCAAAACCACTAAAAGCTATTTTATTAGAATCGGAAGAAACAGCGATTATACATGGAGTGGAAGTAACCTATCGGGTTGCCGGATTTCTTCCGTTTTATACACATTTCTATTGTACAGGAGCTCGTTTAACAATCGAAATTTTGGCAGACATACTATACAGCCATAGGGATTGTAAAAAGCATCGATGCAATGCTCTTGATGAACATCACCTAATACGTATGGCAAAATTCAGAGAAAACACAGGACGTTTTTTAACAAGGTCACAAGAATTATTTGAAAATGAAGTGCTGCTTAGACAAAGGTCAATGATACAGTGGACTGAAATGGCATTAGATGGCTCAATAATCTTTCTAGAATCACTATACGAAGAATAGTAAACGAATTCGTCTTGTCTAACTCGTGTTGAAAATGTAGGCTCATTGAGATTTGGTCAATACAAAGTAAGATGCATGCCCCTAAAAGTTCCTTCGGTATTATGCTGCGCTGCCATTTTGCAAAAAGCAGATGGTAGGGTATTGCTTGTACAGCGCCCGTTGCATAAATCGATGGGTGGCATGTGGGAATTTCCTGGTGGTAAAGTTGAAGCTTTTGAAACTCCGCAAGAAACTATTGTGCGTGAACTGTTTGAAGAAATTGATATAAATGTGTCGATTGATGACATTGAACCTTTCACTTTTGTTTCTCATACTTACGAGCATTTTCACTTAAATATGTTTGCCTATTTGTGCAAAAAATGGACAGGCAAAGTTGCCCTTAAGGAAGGGCAGCCAGATTGCGTTTGGGTATTGCCCCATGATTTGGAAAATTATCTAGTGCCATCGGCAGATGAACCAATCATTAAGCGTTTGATGAGTGAGTTATCAATCTGACATTATCTACTGGATCCCCACGGCCTAAAGGGCTCACTATGCCTAATGTAAAAAGTATTTTCTTTATTTTAATAACAAAATATTGTACACAAAGGAATTAATGTTTAATAAAAATTTAAAAATGCGCATATATACCTTTATATTAAATATCTTTTTAGTGTTGACAGCATCAAAATCATACGGTGCAGCCGGATCTGCTTTTGCACAGGAGCCAGAGATAGAACACACGACTAATGCATTTTCCATAGAAGAATACGATAGAATAAAAGGCGAATCAGAAGCAGCTGGAGAAAAGGGAATACCTTATAGTGGGTATTATATGCTACCAGTATTATGCCCTGATGCATCAACTTCTAGGGTGTTTATTAAACGTTCTTTCGAAACGTACGCAACTGAGTGTGCAACAGACAGCAGGCCAACACGTTTAATTATTGGCTGCGGACATTGTCGCACCAACGATGGCATGAATGACAGCTGTTCACACAGCAGTGACTATTTCACTATCAACATATGCAAAGAAGTAGAGCCTGATATTCTGGGAGATGTATTTCGTACAGAAGCCCAAGCTTTTCAGCCAAACAGTTGGGACTTTATTCTATTCGAAAATTGCTTTGATTCGTTTCGTAATGAACAGTTGAGCATGATTGCAAATAGCTTACGTCCAAATGGTGCTTGGATAATTGGTTGTAATTTACATCGTTTTCCTTCTGTGATCACTATAGCTGGTGAATCTTTTGAAGGTGGCGCTAGCTTAACTGATTTCCCTAATCATAAAGATCTTATGATACAAACCATCTTTACTAAATCTGAGAAAATGGTGGATGAAGACACCGTTTCATTTACTAATCATGCTGATGTGCAAACAACAGTGAATAGCTATTTTACAGCACACGGATTTAAGAGTGCCGAAATAAGAACATTACCAGCATTTTTTCTACCTGCAATGTCACCTGTTTCTTTTCTAACTGGAAAAATTGTGGACTTAAGCAGAGACGCCCCTATATATGGTGAAGGCATTAATGAGCGTGCAGGAGCAGAATTATTAAACATCATGAACACCCCAGAAAATATGCATGAATTTGCTATTATCGTGAGAAAATAAAAATCATCCGACAAAGGGGGCGCAATACAAGACGCCTCCTTTTAAATTATCAAATCCAATCGCTGTTATATTTCGTAAAATATAATAATACAGAAATATAAAAATACTATGATATTCTTTAATATAGTATAGTTTGTGTATTCACTATATTAATTTTTGTTTGTTTACTGTAGTGCAACACAAAAACTTCCGACTTAATTCAAGACAAATCTTGAATTAAGAACAACGTGGAGGAAATTGCATGATAACCAATAAGCATTCAAATCTTATTCTGATGGTTGCTATTGCGCTGAGCATAAATCAAAAAATATATTCAGCAGAACAGCAAGAGATGCGACCGCCTGATGCAGAAATAGCAGCACCTGCCGATTCAACAAATCAAACTCACTCCACAACCAACACAGCAACCTATAGCTTAATTCCCGATTACGGTAAACATATCAACTCTATGGCCGTAGCAGAATTAAATCGTCACTTACAGGCGCATGGATATTATGAATTTGCTCCTGCAACTTATGCGGATATTACACGCCAAACACAAAAATATGGCATGCCGATAGATGTATCTTTTAGTCGAGAAACGCAAAGGGCCACTGTTACATGGAACAGAGAAGGAGTATTTTGCTGTTTCCCTGGAAAAGAAAAAATAAAGATATTTGAAACAATACCAATTGCAGCAGTGAGCGAACTCAATATTGCAAAGCCACAAATTCCTAGAAAGCGACCGAGTACTACGCCACTTGTACAACCAGTAAGTGCTCATCAAGCTGCCTACTTACAAACCGAGAGAAGCATTTTTGAACAACCACCTGTTGCAGAGCCTCAAAAGCAAATCCCTATTACCAGACAACAGCCACACAAGAAAGCGAGGCCTTCAACATTAGGAGAAAACATCCAACAGCAGCGCAGAATGGCTATGTCAGTAATAGATGCACGCAATATGTTATATTCCGGATTTGCTCAATTTACAGAAATTGCACGAAATCACTACATTGCACTAGATCAGTCAAACCAAATAATTAGAGATCTTATGCAGCATGGCCCAGCAAGGTTTGAGCCAAGAATTGATAGTAACAACACCCTATTCCTGGCAGTTATATGGGGACAATCAGAGAAGTACTATAAAATTACCTATAATGGCCAAAGGTGATTTATGCAACGAAGACTTCTTTGATAATTTCCAAAGCGTAATCAACTTCGCTTTTGGTAATCATTAATGGTGGGGCGAACCGCACAACTGTATGATGCGTTTCTTTTGAAAGAATACCTTTTTTCATTAAAGATTCGCAAACTTCGCGTCCGGTTTTTTGAGACGGATCAATATCAACACCAATCCATAAGCCACGACCGCGCACCGATTTTATAGAAGGTGCCGGCAGAGTTTTTAATTGTTCCAAAAAGTACGCCCCTAAGGTTGCGCTGTTTTGCAGGTAATTATCACGCTCCATAATATCAAGGGCTTTGTGCGCAATAGCGCATGCTAGTGGATTTCCACCAAAGGTTGAGCCATGGCTGCCGGGATTAAAAACATCAAGAACATCAGCGCGGCCCACCAGGGCTGATACAGGGTATAATCCGCCGCCCAAAGCTTTACCCAAAGTAACCGCATCGGGTTTTACGTCTTCATGTTCTGACGCAAGCCATGTTCCAGTACGGCCTAACCCTGATTGGATTTCATCACAAATTAACAATACATTTTCACCCTTGCAAAGCTGTTCAAGTTTTTTAAGCCAACCAGGGGGAGGAATCACAATGCCTGCTTCCCCTTGAATAGGTTCCACTAAAACAGCGCAGGTATTTTTATTGATAAGCCTTTGCACCGATTCAATATCACCATAGGTGGCAATATGAAACCCAGGCAAATAGGGGCCGAATTGATAGCGGTAGTCATCATCCGATGAAAAACTAATAATACCGGTTGTGCGTCCGTGGAAATTGTTATCAAAAACAATAATTTCTGCCTGATTATCAGGGATGCCTTTTTTTGAATAGCCCCAGCGACGTGCCGCTTTAATGGCTGTTTCTATGGCTTCTGCGCCAGTATTCATAAGCAACGCTTTATCGTAGTTTAAAAGCGAACATAGTCTTTCTAAGAGCAAAGGCATTTTGTCACTAAAAAACGCCCTGGAACACATGGCAAGGGTTTGCGCCTGTTCATGCATGGCTTCAACCAATTCAGGGTGGCAATGACCATGGGAAACGGCCGAATAAGCCGACATCATATCAAGGTATTTTCGGCCATTAGTATCCCACAACCACACACCACTACCCTTGTTCAGCACAACTGGTAATGGATGATAATTTTGCGCACCAAAACGTGCATCAAGATTTTTTATATGGTGTTCCATGAAGCCCCCCTTATTTTAGTTAAGGCTAGCATGAAACACCCCTTCTGTTTAGATGCTCGTCAAATTCCAGCTGGAATATTAGGCCTTACACCTTCTGGAAAAAATCCAAATACTGCTTTTAGCAAGCTAGCTGTATCTGTGATATCGAACATGTTCACAATTTGCACTCTTGTTTCAAGGCATAATGGTCTTCCAATAGCATCAACTGACATACGACCCTGCGCTCGTCTTGAATCTTCAACAAGTTGATACAACCTGTTTAAATTGGTATCTGCAAAAATTGTCGCCAAGCTAGGATTAACTGCTCCTACACATGTAGCAACGGGAGGCGTAGTATATGAAGACGCCATGAGTGCCACAAGGTTTGAAAGATTTGGCAATACGTCACCATCTTTAGCTGCTGGTACTAGCACATCATTTATGAAGCGGTACAATTGCTGACCAGTACGGGGTTCAATGCTCATAACAGAACGTCCAACTCTAAAGGCTAATAGTGATTCATAGTTAGAAAGTTCTGCTGCTGTGAAAACAGGAGCTGAAACTGCTACTGCAGGCATTCCTGCTTCACGAATTGCAGGTTCAATTGCCGCGATTAAAGTTGAAATATCGACAATATCGCGAACATCTGCTGCTGGTTTTCTTTCTGCTGCAGCGACTGCTCCAGCACTAACAGCCACTTCAAATAGCTCTCTACCAAAGCAATCTCTGGCAATTCTTCCCTGAGATACTCTATAGTTTTTTGCTAATGTTAAAAAAGCATTCCATTTTTGATCAGCAAGAAGCGCACTAAGCGCTGCGCTTCTGGTTGTGGCTTGAGGGAAGGTTTCCGTATTCTCTAAATAGCCACCCATAATTGTTCCCGCATTAAAAGTAGTAGTTGCGGTAGTAAATGTAATATCAGCATCGCAGGCAGCTTGTACAAATTCATTTTTGTGACTACGACGCTCTAAAGGTTTACCAGTTTGTGGGTCTCTCCAAACATTGCCTCTTGCCGCCCTAAAATTCATTAAAGTTTCAACAGTGTCAATTTCACCCACTGAAGGTGTTGCTGCTCCGTACAATGAAGCTAAAATTGGGAATAGTATAAATAAGGTACGCATAAAATTCTCGGTAAAGGTTGTTAATAACCAAATAATATATCCAGATAGTTAAATATAAGTAAAATATTTATTTATTATTTATTAAAACTAAAAATAAATTTATTTCTTATTTTATTTAAATTAACAGTATTTGACAAAAACCTTGCTGTGACTGCTATTTTTTTCTAGAGTCAGCCAATATAAAGAGAAAAAATAAGGACTAAAAATGTTTTCACTTCAAGGATTTAATGCATTAGTAACAGGTGCAAGCGGTGGGATTGGTAGCGCAATTGCGATTAGCCTTGCAAAACAAGGTGCAACAGTTGTGCTTAGTGGCACACGCGCTGAAGCATTACAAGAAACTGCCAATGAAATTAAAAAAGTTGGCGGCACATCACACACGGTACTTTGCAATTTGTCTGACCCACAATCGGTAGAAGAGTTGTTTCCAAAAGCAGAAGCTCTATGTGAAAAAATTGATATTGTTGTAAACAACGCTGGTATTACCCGTGATGGCTTAGCCATGCGCATGAAAGACGAAGACTGGCAAGCAGTGATTGATGTGAATTTGACATCAAGTTTTCGCATATGCCGCGCGGCATTGAAGGCAATGATGCGCAGACGTTATGGTCGCATTATTAACATTTCATCTATTGTTGGCACAATGGGCAATGCCGGACAGGCTAATTACTGTGCATCTAAAGCTGGGTTGATTGGCATGTCAAAAGCGTTCGCGCAAGAAGCGGCATCTAGGGGCATAACTGTAAACTGTATTGCCCCTGGCTTTATTGAGTCACCAATGACCAATGATTTGCCAGAAGCAGTGCGCACCAAAATGCTAGGGAACATTCCAGCTGGGGCATACGGCAAACCAACTGATGTAGCAGCTACGGTAGCGTTTTTAGCAAGTGCTGAGTCTAGTTATATTACCGGGCAGACGCTGCATGTTAATGGCGGCATGATAATGGTTTAAAGGTGATGGTATAGAATAAGTGTGGATTGCCGCGCTGCACTCGCAACGACGAAAAAACCGTCATCACGAAGGAGTGCAACGACTGTGGTGATCCATACAAGATATTATACACTGGATTATCACGTCCTCCAGCCTTCGCTAGAGCCCTCAAGAAGACGAGAATTGGCGTCATCTAGAGCCGGGCGTAGGGACCCAGTGAATGATATCCGTTTTATTAGGTTAGCGCGCTAATCCAGTTCATATTTTTAGCATGCTCTAAAACACCATTGAAATTGTGGAAAGGTTCTTGATATCCTTTTTTCACAAAGTTATTGATTAACTGTAGCTTTGATTCATCCAACTCTAAAAATATCTCTTGGAGTGGCCCATCATAAATCGCCTGGTAAATCGTTTTTCTTTCCAAAGTTATAAGATAGTCTGGGCCTTCAAATGAATCAGGATTGGTAATTTTTATAACTCGCTCAGCCACACTAAGAAGCGTTGTAATGTCTGCTTCCTTCGTATAATCAAGGTCGCTTAAAATAGTGCGCATGTGTTCCATAGCAGCACTCATTATACTTGGAGAAGACGTTGAGCTAGGATTCATCATAATTTTCGAAAACTCTGTTATTGCGGCCACTCTGCTGGGGCTCCATGAATCTGCATTACTTGGATACCGCATATCAAGAGTTCCATAGAAATCAATAGATTTTATGCCATAGCCTGCGTTTAAGGCAGATTTAAGGGCAGGATGATTTTCCCCAAAAAACCATTCATTGGTAGAAGCTAAGAAAGACAAGGGTAAATGACTTAGTTCTTCACCATCAATTTTCACAGGAGAACCTAAAAAACCATCAAAATATTTTGCCGTTTGAGCACGTAACAAACTGCCATACTTGCGGCCTTGGTGTGCTTCTAGAACATTTGTATGGGGATATGCACAAAGGTGATCACTTTTTTCACCATGACCAAATGACTGAATAGCGACAGGAGTCATGCATTCCTGATCATAAGCTACGTAAACACCAAATGGACTTTGCAGACAGTAATGCAAATTTTCTAAATGGTCATCAGCCATAGCAGTTGCAAAAGTCGTTTTTACCATTGATTCCATTTCAGGAGTGTTAGTCACTTTTTTTATAATGACTGCATCATCTGCATAAATGGTAAGTTCAGTTTGATCATGATCTATGATCCCTGCCCCGTATGATTTGGAAAAAATAAAAACCAAAAACAATAAAAATATACGCACAACAAACCTTAATTTAATATCTATCACTTATATAGATAGCTTTATTTTAAAAATCAATAATATTTAATGGCGGCATGATAATGGTTTAGGCATTTTAAGCATCTTTATCTTTTGTATATTTTTTCTTTACTACCAGTTGGCTTCCATAAAACGCCATATAACTTTGCGGGGAAGCGATTAGAAGAAGATAATCAAAGCAATTTGGAAATACTACAAAATGCGGCTCGCTTTTATCAACTATTTTAATAGAGACCATATTAGCAGTGCGTTTCATTTCGTTTTCATTACTTAGCGGATCATCGGCAGCAAATGCAAATCCCACAGAAAATAGCACGCACCATTTTAGAATAGTAGTTGTTCTCATGAAGGCTCTCCATTACCAAACAAACTTATACTCTTTATTGTGTATTATTTTAGATGATTTTGGAAATATTCAAAAAATTAAGACGTGCTAATATCTTTTAATCCAGCTGATGCCTACACCAGAGTTTTGGGCAGCTCCAACGTCGCCCTGTAGGGCTAGATTTTTCCCAAGGGGAGTAGAGACAACCACCTTGCTTGTTTCGCTTCCTGCTCCTTGTTCAATGGCCACTTGAACCTTGCCAAATTCTTTGCCAATACGAACTGCTTGGTTGGTTTTTGCTTCGGAGCGTTCTTGGGGGGTGGCGTCTTCATCAGTTTCAGAGGCGCCTCCGCGAGTGCTTGTTTTAAATTCAAACTGATCAAAGCCAAAGTTGCTGCGCATTTTTTCAAAAAATCCATGGCCACTTTCATCTGATTTAGCAATTTCCGCAAGCTGCACACTTTGCAAAACAGAAACTTCTCCTAATTTTTTACCAAATAGTAATAAGGATAAAATTTCTTCTTCAGGCATGGATGGTGTTGATGAGAAATCAATAATTGTACTATTGCCTGTGCCTTTTATTTCAATAACAACAATAATTCCGCCCTCAATTTTTTTGATTGCGCGAATATTTAACCTGGGGTTGTTTCGGTCATCGTCAACAAAGGTAATTTCACCGCGGGTGATTTTCAGAACCTTGCCCAAAATATCTAAAGTGCCTTTGTGTAATCGTACTGTGCCAACCAAGAAAGGGTTCACAATTGATTTGCGTACATAAAAATCACCCTTCCAGGTTGTGTCAGCGCCAGAGCCTACAACTTTGAATGAACCATCGGGGTTATGTACTAAAATTTCCAAAGGAAAAGCGGTGGCGTATTGCTTAGCTTGTTTTTCTTTGGATTTTTTTAAATGACGATCAATGATTTTTGGAACTTTGGTATCAGCAGATGATTCTATGAAGTAGCTTGCTTTTTCAAGGGTAACTTCACCTTTGCAACCAACATCAGCACCCTTCCCTGTTATTGTTAGAGTGCCACTGGCATCGCTTACGAAGCCATCATTTTGGGCAATGCGCAGGTGGAAAAGATGCATGGGCACGTTGAACACTGGTGAAAGTGGGTCAGTAAAATCAATCCAGCCTTCGCCGCGTAGCTGACCTTGATCTGGGTCGTTGCTTTTAGTGACATCTTGCGCTGTAAAGCGGTTAACAATTAGGCGTTTACCTTGTGCTTTGGTGCGAATGATAATATTTTGGTAAAAGGTACCAACTTCGCTATTTTCATATAGTCCATTATCAGCATCAACAGTGCCTTCTAGCATTGGGCTATTTATTGCACCTTTGGCACAAAGATTTATTGAAATATCACCAAAAATTCGATCATCGGTCGCTAACCAATCGGTTAATAGTTTAAGTCGGGTTGTACCTTTGATGTGCGCATCAATAGTTGAATCATTAATGTTCGCTGAGCCCTTGGTTTCAAGGTTAATTTTGTCTTGGTCTTTAACGTTGAATTTCCATTTCCAAACGGCATTTTCAAACTGTGCTTCCAGGTTTGCATTTAAATTATTCAGAATTTTATAGGTTTGCTTGTCTTGGTGTTGTTGCCAATAGCCTTTTGAGACATCAAGTTTAATAGTGGCTTGTTGGCCTTCTAGCTTTTGCAATTGTCCGTTTAAAACCCCTGTTATATCGGAATCATTAAACAAAATTTTCAAGCCACTAAGCTGAATATTACGTAGGTTAATGGTTCCAGTAGTGGTGGCAGCGTCATTCAGTTTTAGTTTTGTAATTTCAACAATTCCTGCACAAAATTGCAATTGGGTTGGACTTAATCCATTTTCAAAATGATAGGCAGTTGGCTTTAAAAGGGCCAGTTGCAAGTCTTGTAGCTGCAGCTTACATTTTTGCACGTGAATTTCTGTTGAAGTGCTATTAAAGGCGATGTGTGCATCTAATGGGCGCTTCTGATAATGACCCTTTGTTAAATGTAATTCGCCTTCGCCCAACCCATTGTTAATAGAAATATTCACATCAATTGGAAGATGAAAATCAGTGTCGTGAACGGCACCTTGTCCGCTAACTGTAATGTGTCCTTTTTCAAGGCTGCTAACATTTTCAAAAGATGCTTTAAAATTCAAACTTCCCTTAGCGCTTGGCCAGAAAATATGCAGAAGTTTTTGTAAATCTTGCGAAGCAATGACGCTGTGGCCATTGATTAGAAATGGATTGAGCGATAAATCCATGTCCACAGATGCTGTATTTTTTTCATCGTGACGCAGCTGTGCAGAAACTTTAATATGATTAGCATCAACAAACGTGCATTCACCAAAAGCTTTTTCTAAAGGTTTTATGCCTTCTTGGAATTCCCATTTAATAGTGGGGCGCGATGAATAACCTTCTATAGTAATGTGACATTTAGCCAATTCATTTGAACCAGGATTGGGCAAAGCCCACACAAACTTACCATTAAGGACGTTACTTTTTTGAGTGCATTCACCCTGTAACGTGTGCCCTTTTGATGTTTCAATTTTTAAAGGCAGCAACTGCCTGCCAGTTGTTTTTTCGAAGCGTGCCGTTAGCGATACTTCTTGCCCAAAAAAGTTGATAACGTGCTCATTTGCAAAAGGCTGAATGCTGGTTTTGGCAGAAAAATCAATGGCATTATTATAAATTTGAGCGTTTGCAAGGTAGCGTTTACCTTCCCAAGAACCTTCTAAATTCAACGTTGCGTGATCTTTTAGTTGAGACAACGTTAATGTTAGCTTCTCTGCATTATGGGTAATAATGCCAATCCATTCGGGATCTTGGCGCTTTAGGTGAACAGCTAAATTCTTATTATTAATCTGCAATTGTTCTATAGCAATTTGATTAAAACGCTTTAAGCTGCCTGATATATTTTGCAAACAGTAGCCCATAACCGACGGAGAAATACTTGAAAAATCAAAATCCAACGGTGCTGTTTCTGTGGTTAAGGTGCATTCACCAATGTTTAAAGTTATGCCTTTGAATAAGGCATTTGGAATATTCCATATAACATTTTTAAAGGTTGCGACTGGCGATTTGTTTTTAACAAGAGTGATACTTTGGATGTTGGCAGACAGAGGGAAATTTTTAGAGGCTTTAATTTCAAGGGCTGAAGCTTTGTATGGCGTGAACGTTCTGATTAGAATTTTAATGCAGGCTTTTTGGGTGCATTCAAATTGCAATCCTTGCCAAACCACCGCAAGTACAGCGACGCTTATAAGAATCTTTTTAAGAAAGCGGCTTTTCATTAGAACGCCTGCCCCACGCTTACGTAAAACTGGTAAGGGTTATCATAGGGTTTCTTGGTACCTGGTAGTTTACGACGCTGCAACGGGAAGGCAATGTCTATACGCACCGGAGCATAAGCTGTGTAATAGCGAACACCAAATCCAGTTCCCCAAAGTAGTTTTTTACCAAAATTTGGAATACTTCGTTGAGACACGGTTCCTGCTTCAATAAACGCGACAGCACCTATAGTTTCCGTGAAACGGTAACGAAGTTCACCGCCAAATTCTAGTAAAGATTCACCTCCCAATGGAACTTTTTTCTCGTCAATTGGGCTAATGAGCTGGTATCCATAACCACGCACAGATCCGTTACCACCACCATAAAAACGCTTGTTCGGTGGCAAGTCATTAAAATTACGGATTTTCAAAGTGCCAATGCGCACAAATGATGCCAAAGTTCCCATGTCTTCATCTAAGCTATTGGTTTGGAAGGGAATGTATATGCTTGCACTTGCTTGGCCTATAAGCATGCCCTTACTTGACCCTAAGTGCCCTGTGTAGGGTGTAATATTTCCCCCGACCTTGAAACCACGTGTTGGATTTAATAAGTCATTTGATGCATCAATTTCCAATTCAACGGGCACACCAACAAGACGAACAGGGCTTTTTGCATTTGTTGTGCGCGGGCGAATGTTACCATTTTCTGTGCTAAGACCAACGGAGCCTGACAGCATATCGGTAAATTGGCGATCAATTTTACTTGATAAAGCAAATGTTTGGCTTCGATAAGCACGCGTATCTTCTTTAAGCACATAGGTTTCATTCTTTAGGGTTTGCTTGGGCGCGCCAAAATCAGGGACGTTATAGAAAAAGCGAGCCTTGTTTCGAATTTTTGAAACACGCAAGGTTGCACCAAGGTTTTCTCCACCTCCCCTAAGGTTATAA
>CAYUNR010000012.1:0-32558 GCA_964446295.1 uncultured Candidatus Finniella sp.
GATTCAAAACATAAGTAAAACGGGACGGAATCATTCTTTAATTGTTGTATCAGAAGCAGTTAAAACACTTGCTGATAGCTCTGTTTTACAAGGAAAATCACATAATGAGATGCCGCGATATGGTGGCGTTTCGCAGTACCTTTGTGCAGAACTTGAAAAACGTATTAATGCCGACACAAGAGCAACTATTTTGGGTCATGTTCAACGTGGCAGTCAGCCGAATGCTCAAGATAGAATCTTAGCAACAGCGTTTGGAGTGAAAGCCGTAGATATGGTCGCCGCTCAAGACTTTGGAAAAATGGTCATTTGGCAAAATAATCAGCTAAAGTCAGTTCCAATTGAATCAACTATTGATATTTATAGCACGGTTGATCCCAAAGGATTATTGATTCAAACAGCAAAAGGAATTGGTATTTATGTTGGTGATTTGTAGCTTATGAAAGTTGCAATACTGGCATCACACAAGCAAAAAGCAAAAAACTTTGCAAAAATTGCGGAGGGCATTTTAGAAACAGTGCCAATTGAACAAGCTGAAGCAATTGTCGCTTTTGGTGGTGACGGATTTATGTTGCATACGTTGCATCAATTAAAAAATCATAAAATCCCCGTTTATGGTGTTAACACAGGCACTATAGGATTTTTATTGAACAACCCCGAACAATTAGAGAAGCTGCCTGAAAGAATAGCCAATGCCAAGTCAACTACGCTATTTTCCTTAAAAGCTAATGTGACAGACGCATTTGGAGAAAAATACGAAGCGCAAGCTTTTAACGAAATCTCTTTATTTAGAAGCTCGGCACAAACATCTAAGATAATCATTAAGTTAAATGGCAAAACTCAATTGAATTCATTAATTGGCGATGGGCTAATCATAGCTACACCTGCTGGCAGTACCGCGTACAACTTATCAGCAGGAGGTCCTATACTTCCTTTAGAATCGGGCTTAATTGCCCTCACTCCTATTTGTCCTTTTAGGCCACGCCGTTGGAAAGGTGCTTTAGTCCCTAGTTCAGTGGAAATTGAACTGGAAGTGCAGCAACCTGAACAACGGCCAGTAAAACTAACCGCTGATCAAAGGTTGATCCACAAAGTTCATACGGTAAAAATTGTGCTAGATACCTCTATGCCCTATACGCTTTTGTTTGATCCAAACCACCACTTAGAAGAACGTATTATTCACGAACAATTCCTAGAGCACTAAATATACAGATCTCTCCACACTTCGCGTGGTTTTTCCGCACGCGGTGGCAAATGATCATTTATAAATTGTTCTGTCAATGTGATTGTTCTTTCTCCATCAACCCCGTTAATTAATTCTTCGGGCGTGCTATACAAGGGCGCTAAAACGTGCCCTAGCAATTCTTCAAGTTTTCGTGCCCCAGTTGAATCTTCCAGAGATCTTTTTGCTATAGCCCTTAATCCTGCATCATCAATTATCAAGTCAATATTATGTAGTTTTTTAAAAAAGTTGCGTTCGTGGTTATATACTCCTTCTGTGCTGTTTTTCAAAATATTAACTAAACTGGACACTGTATGCGGCACTAGTTTTATAATTCCTTGGCTAAAACGATTAATAAGTTCCAGAGGCATTCCTGTGTAAGCACTCAAAGACTCAGCTGTAAGAATTACAGAATCAGGAACATGAGCACATGCATCTGTTGCAATGTAGGTAAAACAGTGAGTGGACATGGATTCTTCTCTACCATCGGGACCAGAAGATAATTTTACATTTGCCCCATCCATATGAGCCAACAAAGTTCTCATGATGCTTCCACCATATTTTGGAGCGTCGTCACCAGACCCAGTTTTCCCCATTTTTCCTGCTTCATCTAATAGCACAACTGCATAGGGGGGGATTTTTCCTGCTTGTTTAAGCTGATCATAATAATATGACAAAGTTGGCCCCTTAAACCCTTCACCCACTACTTCTGGAGCATTTACTCTAATCCACGGAATGCCAATAATTTTGCATAACTCAATAATCGATTGGGTTTTCCCTGAACCTGATTTTCCAACAAGGAATGCATGAGGAGGACGGAATCTCCATGAAGCATCTTCTTGCTTTAAACGAATTTGTGCCATGATTTTATGCCCAATAAGACCTAAAGTATTCATGGCAGCATCTTGGCCCCTAATATTCACTTTAAGACGAGTAGCAATTTGTTCAGGAGTAAGCAGACCACTGAAAGCAGCACCCAAAAAAGTTTTTGCTTCAGCAATCTGTGCGCGTTTCTTCAGCTCACGTTGCTTGATAATATACTCAGCAATCCGTCTTACTTCCTCTTCGTATCGCGCGATAATTTCATCAGCTTGAATGGGATTATATCCCGGGATTGGTCTTACAGTATAAACACCAATTGCTTCTAATTCTGATAAAACTTTTAATGTTTCTACTTTTCTTTTTCGCTTAACACCTCTACCGAAAGCAAATTCATTGAAATCACTACGTAAGCTTTCTCTCATGAAAGGAGATGATGCCACGTGGTCGCCAACACTAATAAATTCACATAAAAGGTTCCGTAACTCACTTACTGTGCATCCATCTTGTGCAACGTTTGCATAAAAATGATTACGTGCAACCCAAAAAAAACTTGAAATATTGTGGGGGTATAAATCAAACGCTTCTTGAAGATGGCTAGTTGTTGCCACAGCTCCATTACCAGTTAAAGAGCGTATTGATGAAGAGTCACCCAAAGTTATGGCTTCTCTTGCTTCCAATTCATCCAACGCACTTAATACGCCAACAAGCACATCTGCACTTAAACCGCTCGACAATCCATGCTTATTGAAATCTTCACGGAGTTTGTCTTTTACAACGAAGTCAGCCGGTATGTAGTCGCAAACCCTTGCAAATTCACAAATTGCATTTTGAAAATCTTCTTTTGTAGCCGCAGGGTTTGACAACCGACTATAAAAATGTGTTCGAAATTCCCAAAATAAGTCAGGTAAATTTTTAGGATAAATGTCCGTTGCGCTTAAGGTGCAGGCTGATTGAAGATATGTTGCGAGAATTACCAGAAAAAACTTGCGTATCATGACTTCCTCCGATGTTTTTGCGGTGAAGTCACACAAAATAAAAACTTACTTTACGGCATTCGGTTCCATAAAGGACAACCTACACTAGTTACGATTTTGTAGCTTGCATTGTTCATATATGCGTTTTTTTCACCTGTTATTGTATTTTTAGTATACAAAACAATAATTAAAGAACCATTAAAAGAAGTTAGAATTTATTTAAAATTTGCCCTTAATTTTCCATAAAATTTTAAATATGATAATGTAATTAAAATCTCGAAATAATTTAAGAAATTAGCTATATTGCATTACAATTTTTATTTTGTGTTTTCATATGTTTTTAAAGAAAGTTACTAGCTCTTGTTTTTTAGTGTTACTGTGCGCGTGCTCGAGCACTCAACAAACAGCCGAAGCACCACAATCACGTGAAGACAAAATAAAGCTTGGGTTTGGATCACTTGCTGGACCTGAAGGTATCACTCTTGGCTCTGATAAAATCAGCGGACGTACTAACGATTCAGCAGGATATGTGGTAAATAGCTACTTATGGAAAGCTAGCCTAGATACTTTGAAATTTGCGCCATTAGTGTCGTCTGATGGACCCGGAGGGGTTATAGTCACTGACTGGTATCAACCAGCAGGCGCAAAAGACAGATTGAAAATTCAAGTGCGTATAAAAGACAGTAAGTTGAACTCTAACGCATTAGAGGTTAGCGTATATAAGCAGGCAAAACAAAATGATGGCTGGCATGATGTTGGAATGGATAACAAAGCATCACGAGAACTAGAGAATATCATTTTATTAAAAGCCAGAGACATTCGCGTAAACACGCAATAAGGATAATCAGTGGAGTCTTTACCGCTTAAAAAACCTGATTGGATTAGGGTCAAGGCCCCAACATCAAAAGAATATTTTCAAACAAAAGCTATTGTGGCAGAGCATAAGCTGCACACAGTATGCGAAGAAGCTGCATGCCCCAACATTGGTGAATGCTGGGCTAAGCGTCACGCCACCTTCATGATTCTGGGTGATGTGTGCACACGTTCTTGTAGATTTTGTAACGTTAAAACTGGCCTACCTGATCTGTTAGACCCACACGAACCAGAACGCGTGGGCAAGGCTGTTGCAAAAATGAATTTATCCCATGTGGTTATTACATCAGTTGATCGTGATGATTTGGATGATGGCGGCGCCGAGCATTTTGCCCAAGTAATACGAGCTATTCGTGACACGTCACCACACACAACTATTGAAGTGCTAACACCTGATTTTTTACGTAAAGAACACGCCATAGAAGTGGTTGTTAAAGCTAAGCCTGATGTGTTTAACCATAACCTTGAAACCGTGCCACGTTTGTATGCATCGGTCAGGCCAGGTGCTAGGTATTTCAATTCCTTACGTTTGCTTGATACAGTGAAAAAGCTTGATCCTACAATTTTCACCAAATCTGGCGTTATGGTTGGCCTTGGCGAAGAAAAGCACGAGATTTTTCAAGTAATGGATGATTTGCGGTCAGCCAATGTCGATTTCATGACCATAGGTCAGTATTTGCAACCCACCCCCAAACACCACCCAGTAATGGATTTTATTACCCCCGAGCAATTCAATGATTACGCAAGTCGTGGCCGTTCAAAGGGCTTTTTACTAATTGCCGCCAGCCCACTTACCCGATCGTCGTATCACGCGGGAGATGATTTTATGCGGCTTCAAGCTGCACGCAAAGCTATGGTAAATGCAGATGTTTCAAACATCTAAAGTGCTCCCCTACCCGCCCAATTTTTTAAAAGATATTGTAGCAGATGTTGAACAATACCCAACATTCCTGCCCATGCTAAAAGCAGTGGCCATATACCCTAAAACCCTAGCATTTTTCGAAGCCGACTTAACCATAGGGGTTGGGGCATTTGATAAAACCTACCGGTCTGAAGTGTGTATTTTTGATGATGCCGTAGAAGCAAAAGCCAAAGCAGATGGCACATTCAAATTTTTAGAGTCTCGCTGGCAATTCACCCCCTTTGAAAACAATCATTGTTTAGTAGACTTCACCCTTGATTTCAAATTACAGTCAGCCCTGTTACAATTAACTGTAGGCAAGCTATTAGACGGTGCCGCGCATACAATGATGACAGCTTTTGAACAACGGGCCGCCAAGTTATGGCAAATAAAGAACAGAGGTGGTGGTTTTGATTAAAGAAATCACCCACTGGATCCCTACGCCTGCGTTGCAGGAATCGCTATGAATAAGTCTATAGCATTTAATATTCACAATCATTTTCACCTTCTAGAAGATCACTTTTCTAGCAGCATTAGCATAAAGAAACACGTAGTCGCCGAAGGATTCATTGCCTATTTAGGTGGCATTGATGAAGCCAAATTTAATGTGCTTTTGCAACGACTACCTCACCCACAACCAAAACAGCTAATAAGCGACGCTAAAGAATTTTTCAAAGAAAATAACATTCCCAGTTGGGTTTATGTTGTACCAAAAGACCTTGATACGCCCGCGCTGCAAAATGCATTGAAACATCAAGGCCTAGTTTTTGACGAGGCATCCACAGTTATGTATTGCGCCCTAAGCAATCCTGTGCAAAGTGCGGTTGAGCCTGAAGTTCCATTAATTATTCAATCAGCCGATGTGAATAAAACCGGTTGGCTTCAAATTATGAAAGATGCCTTTGGCGGAACAGATGAAACAAATGCACAATACGCCCAAGCCCTGGACCGTGCTAAAGCAAAAGGCACAAATATGCTGCATTTTCTTGGCACCCAAGAGGGACAGCCTGTATCAGCCATCACCTTAACATTCTTAGATGATGGCGTTCGTATTGATAACGTTTCAACCACTCCAACCCATCAGCGATTAGGCTATAGCACCCAGATGGTGCAATTTTCCATGAATTTAGCCCATTCGCTAGGGTATAAACATTGCGTGCTTGAAGCATCAGCTGATGGTTTAAGTGTGTACCAACGGCTTGGGTTTGGTGAGATTTTTATTTATCACGTGTACGTGGCTTAGGTTATTCCTTTACAGGCGTTCCCGTGGCTCCATGAGAAAAATGGTCTGCTAGGTGATCATTTCCTGGGCTAGCGGGTTGTTTTTTAGAAGATGCTGGGATAGGAGTCCCCTTAAATGCAGAAGCCATCCCTGCTGCAATTGCTGATCCAATCGGATTTTTAATTTGTGAAGCACCCATTACTGGCTTTACAAATGAACTTCTAATAATAACCTGCATGTTTGGTATATCACCAACAACCCTTGCCTGCATAATAGCAGCGTGCATATATTGCATGTGTTTACAATATGCCCATCTGTCAAATTCTATTGCAACGCTCGCATTTTTCCATTTTTCTAATAGATTCTTGCTTAGTTGTTGTGCTTGCTCCCTTGTTTTTAGTTCTTTGTTGTCTTTTGTTGGAGATTTAGGTTCATAGCCCGGATTCACAAAGAGATCTGCATTTTTCTTTTCAATTGCATCCACCATGCCCCTGAAATACGCATCAAAACTGAATTTTGAATTGATATAAAAAGGCAGGTCGTGAGGGCTGAATTTGCTTAGCATCCACCCGTGAATAAGGCTAAAACCATAAGGGGTAGCAAAAATATTTGCAGGGTTTTCTGTTAAAATTTGGTTTAGGTCAGCTTCATTTAATTTAATAAATTCAGCACGGGCTGCTACAGCCACGGATGATTCACAATTATTAGCGCGAACTGCTGTTAATAGCTTTGTTAAATTGTGTACAGGATTTGCGGCTGCATCTAAGCCAGATGCCATTAAAAATATAGAAACAGCAATTGCTAAAGACTTTTTAATAGACATGACTAAACCACAAAATTCGCACTAGGTTTATGGTACCAGGGGTACGTTAATTTTTGGTTAATGGGGGCTATTCGGAGGCTATAGTACTGGCCCCCAAGATACTAAGTCTCACAACGCACTTCGTGCTGTTCGCTTAAGTTCTGGGGAAACTGACAAGAAAATGTCATCCACACCGCAGTTTTCCTATGGCTTGGACCTTGGATCCAGTTTTATAAATATTCATGATTCCATAAATATGGTCTAGGCTTACATTAACACCTTGGCTTTGCTGAGATTTTTACTAATTTGCTACTGCATTCAAATCCCTAACAAGATTGCGAACAACAGGATCTCGATCTGCAATAACAGCAACAGTATCAGGTAACTTCTTTGCAATTTTTTGAGATTTCAAGCTCTCGAAAAAGTTTTTCCTTGCATCGTTAATAAATTTGATTGCTCGCCCTAATACAGGCGCTCCACTCGCTAGCAATTCGTAGCGCTTTGCAAGCACATCTGATAAGAACACTTTTGATGTGTACGGTCCCTTGTTACTATCGACGTCTGAAGTTGTTTGCTTAACTTTTTCAAGGTAACTAGCAAAATATTTTAAAATATCCGCAGCTTCATCAACTTTGATATCTAATGCTTGTAATGGCGTATCGCTTTCTACAGATTGAATCCACTTGTCCATCATCGGCGATGAATAGACTTTTTGCATCTTTTGAACAGCATCAGGTGAGTCTGTTCTTATTACTAAACGTCCACCAAGATAGTCACTAGGTGAAAAAGGCGTAACAGGTGTGGGTGCAGCAGCTCTACCAGGCGCTCCTTTCTTAGGCGTGTGAACACTACCATCAACCCCAACTCGCGGTGCCACATATCCATCAGGGGCATTATAATATACTAGCACTAAGCTAGGTGATACTTTTATTGTTGGAATAATATGACCTGGCTGACTTTGGTATTGGCGCACAAAATCTATTGCAGCAAGAATTATAGGCCTAAAAGCCGCATCATTAACCTGAAGTTGCGCAGGAGCAGCAGGAGCTGCAGCACCTGCTGCTCCCACTGCACCAGGAACTCCGCCTACTCGAATTAAGTTATTTACAAAAACGCGTAGGTCTTCACCTGTTTGACCTAATTTAACTCTATATACGCTCCTAATATCTGATGGAACACGATAAAGCGTAGGAACATGCTCTACCACAAATTCTACAAATTTTTCAAGATTAAGATTTACTACGTCATACTTTAAAAGCTTATTAAGATCATAATGCTTCAACAATCCAATCATTATACCTTCAAGCATTGCTTGTGCCTGCGGCACATCAGCCGGAATACCACCCACAATAATAGAATCAATATGGTCTCTAAAATTGTCCCCTTGCAGAGTCAGAACATACGCTTTGTCAACTGGCGCAGGAATTGTACCTGCACCCACTCCAGCTTGAGTAATAGCAGCAGAAATATATTGCATATGCTGATAATACGCCCAGCGGTCTGCTTCAATCGCATTACGAGCGGCATTCCATTTATCAGTAATATGCTCTTTCACTTTAGCGTTCTGGTACTTTTTATTTGACATTACTGCAATTAAATTTCGAATATACTTGTCAAAACTAAAATGTTGATTTACATAAAATGGCAAATCACGTGAAGTGAGTTTACTTAGCATCCACCCTTGAATAAGGCTAAAACCATATGCTGTTTGAAAAATAGGGACGGTGCATAAAATGTGCACAAACTCTCCCTCACTCAATTTAATAAATTCAGCACGTGCCGCTACAGCCACGGATGATTCATATTTGTTTGGTGCAGTATTCGCGGTTAAAGCATTTAATAACTTTGTTAAATTTTGCACATCACCTGCTAGAGCAGCACCACCCGCAGCTCCCCCGGCTGCACTACCCGCAGCTGCATCTAAGCCAGATGCCATTAAAAATATGGATACAGCAATTGCTAAAAACTTTTTAATAGACATGACTAAACCACAAAATTCGCACTAGGTTTATGGTACCAGGGGTGCGTTAATTTTTGGTTAATGGAAGGTTTTAGGAAGCTATAGAACTGGACCCTACGATCAAGTCGTAGGGAAACTACGGCGGAATCAAGTCAAGGGGAAATTGCGGTGAGGAGGGCGTTCCACCCACTAGTTTTTCTATGGCTTGACCATAGAATCCAGTTCTATACTATCCACTAAGTATGGATCGCCACAGCCTTTCAGGCTTCGCGATGACGAGTTGCTGCTGGTTTTGGCGTCTTTGCGAGCGCAGCCCAACAATCCACACTTATTCTATAATTTCCTTGTCATCTCCGGCTTAATTGGAGATCCATAGATCCCCGCGTTCGCGCACTAGTGTACAAAATAAAGTTGCTTTAAAACTCGTCATCGCGGACCTGCGCAGCAAGTGTAGCGATCCAGTGAGTAAAGTTTAAGCACCTACTGCAGCCACTAAGCAAGGAACCCCAGCCGTAGGATCACCCATAGGTTGTTCAACTGCGTATTGTTCTAGTTCATTTTTGGCAGTTGGTAATAGCCCTCCACCTGCAAGCGGATCCCGTTGGTGAATCGCAGCAAAGCCTACCAGTAAATTCATTTGTTCTGGTCCAATGTGCTGCAAAATTTTAGGTATTTGGACATGTAAACCAGCAACAACATGTTCCTTAAATTTCTCAACATTATTTATTTCATAATTTGCTGGCAAAAGCGATTTAACATCGAAGCGTTTTATCGCCCACAGTGCAATGCTTTCCATTCGCGTTTTTTCATTTGCCCCAGCTAGAGCACCACCAGATACAATAGAGTCAATATGTGCATCAAAATCAGCAGGCTTAAGCGCTTGTACATAGGCAGGTTTAATAACATCACCACCAATTGCACCAGGTATCATTCCAGCTTGAGCAATGGCGGCAGGAATGTATTGCATTTGCTCATAATACGCCCAGCGATTTACTTCTATTGCTACACGAATGCTCTTCCACGCCCCTTCAATAGCAGCACTTACTGCGCCCCCTACTGTAGTAGCAATCAAATTCTTAATGTATTTATCAAAACTGAAATGTTGGTTTACATAAAAAGGAAGGCGTTTATCAGCCAATTGATTCACCATCCACCCATGAATAAGGCTGAAGCCATAAGGAGTATTAAATACAGCAGGGGTTGCTGCTATAACTTGCTTAAGCTGTGCCGCATCTAATTTCATAATTTCAGCCCGAGAAGCCACAGCAACAGATGATTGATAATTTGCAGGATCCACCACTGTTAATAAGCTCGTTACATGGAAGACAGGATCAGGGCCTCCTGCTGCAGCATCAAGGTTAGAAACAGCAAGAAATAGGGATACTACCGTTGTTAATATTTTTTTTATAAACATAATTTTTATAATCATTTGGCTCTAGGCTTATGGTACTATAAGGAAACTTAATTTTTTGTTAATGCAACTACACTTTATGAATAACTGTGGTGACCACGCCCCAGACCCGAAAATCCATTTCTTGGGTAACAATAATATCGGGGTATTTGGGGTTTTCAGCCATTAGCACAACTTGGTTGGCACGCGAAAAAAAACGTTTCACGGTTAATTCGCCATCAACCACTGCTATAACAATGCAGCTGTCTTTGCAGGTAAGCGAACGGTCAACTACAAGCACGTCACCATCATGAATGCCAGCACCTATCATGGAATCACCACTCACACGCACAAAAAACGTTGCGGCAGGATGCTGCACCAAATGCTGATTTAAATCGAGCTTCATTTCTAAATGATCATCAGCAGGCGATGGAAAGCCCGCCGATACCTTGTTGGAAAACAATGGTAATGGCATTGATGGCAGATCAAGGCTTTGCCAATCAAAAGCTTCACGGATGCTGGAAAGGGTCGACCCCAATTGAATTTTTTCAGGCTTCATAAGCAGCTCCTTTACAGTTGGCACCAGCGATTTAGGTATACGCACAGGGATGGTTTGCTCACCAAATTTGCTTGAGTTTGGTTTGCGACCGGCGCCTTTGCGGAGTCCACCTCGGGTCATGGGTAATGCTTTTGATTGTTGTTACAATAATCATAGGTTGTTTATGGTAGAGGCGCAAGTGGGGTAGATGAGATAGAACTGGACCCTATGGTCAAGCCATAGGGAAACTGCGGAGGTGGATCAAGTCATAGGAAGACTAGAGAAGTTACCTCGTCGCAATTTCCCCAGAACTTAGACGAACAGCACGAAGTGCGTTGTGAGGCTTAGTGTCTTGGGGTCCACATGAGTAATTTCAGAATCTAAAATAAATCTTTTATTTTTGCAAAAAATCCAGATGATTCCGGACTGTTTTTCTCACCCTTACCAATTTCTGCAAACTCTTCAATAAGCTCGCGCTGTTTCTTGCTAAGGCTAACCGGAGTTTCCACTTTTGCTTCAATAATCATGTCACCACGACCAGTTGCACGTAAGATACTCATACCCTTCGATTTCAAGCGGAATTGCTGCCCTGGTTGGGTTCCAGCTGGAATTTTGACCGAAGCTTGCCCACCATCGATAGTAGGAACATCAATTTCTCCACCTAAAACTGCAGTGGTCATTTGAATAGGCACCTTGCATAAAATATCAGCACCTTGGCGCTTAAACAGTGTGTGGGATTTAATGCTTAAAAATACGTATAAATCACCATTAGGAGCACCGCGAAGTCCTGCTTCGCCTTCGTGGGTAACGCGAATACGCGTACCTTCTTCAACCCCTGGCGGGATTTTCACTTCTAAATTTTTTTCTTTGCGAACTCGTCCACTGCCATTACATGGTCTGCATGGCTTCGCTATGGTTTGGCCAGCTCCACCACAGGTTGCGCAAGGGCGCTCAATGGTGAAAAAACCTTGTTGATAACGGGTCTTACCGCGTCCATGGCATGCGGTACAGTTTGTAGGGCGTGAACCGGCTTCACCACCACTGCCTTTGCAACTTGTACATCCTACAAGTGTTGTAAATTTTACAGTCGCAGCTTTACCTTTGAAAGCGTCTTCTAAAGTGATGTCCATGTTATAGCGAACATCAGCACCGGCATGGTTTGCTTGACCTCCGCCAGAAAAAGACCCACCAAACATTTCGTCTATAATATCGGCAAAGGATCCACCAAAACCACCTGAAAAACCTGGATGCCCTCCTCCGCCACCACCTTGTTGTTGCTGCTGAGTGAAAGCTGCATGACCGTAACGATCGTAGGCTGCGCGTTTTTGAGAATCTAGTAACACCTCATAAGCTTCAGTCGCCTCTCGAAAACTGGCCTCAGCTTTTTTATCTCCTGGGTTCTTATCGGGGTGATACTTCATTGCAAGTTTACGATACGCTTTTTTAATTTCAGCTTCTGTTGAGCTTTGCGTAACACCTAGTGTTTCATAATAATCTTTTGCCATGAATTTATCCTCCTGATCAGATTGACCATACTAATCAAAAATTTGAAAAAAATGAAGGATCTTGTTTAATACCTTTTAAATTTGCATTAATGCCCATGTTTTTAATGCTTAAAATTTTAAAGATAGTTGACTAAAATGCCAGACATATGGGTTTTTCAATAGTATAGTTACCTTACCAAAGTTTTTATGAGGTATTTTTTATTATTTTGTTTCAATTTATGTGCCGCTATTCATTGCGACGTCGATGCGCTTCCTGATTCTGATTTTACTCAATTTTTTTGCGCAAAACATTCTTTGGACCAGCACAAAAAAGAGTTATCAGAAAAAATCACAGACTTACCATACCGTTTGAAGTATTACTTTGCTTTAGAGCGAGGACTTAATTTATTAGTCGCAAAGCTGATGGTCACGTCAACATTTGACATAGGCGGTATCAGGCGCCCCTTATCGGCTGGAATTTATTCAATTGCAAACACTGAGCATATAACAATTAACCGTGATCAAAATAGCTTTCCTGATTTTCTTTGTAAAAATGGGTTAGATTTTTGTGGTTTCTTACAACAATTCCCAGAAGTCCAAGGTATTATTTCTAGAAGAACAGCACCTTTAAACTGCTTGATTAGCCACGTTGGTGATTATATTTTTGAAGATGCATTTCAAAAAGAAAGAACCCTTCTACAATTTTTCAAATCTGCCCCCATACTTATGAGCGAAGATTGCCCTATTAGATTTGCTATTTTACATAATTTTATCGAAGGTTTGTCTGCTTATTTGTGCCTTCTAAAGGGAGGAATATTTACGTACAAATCATTCAAACATATATTTGGAACAATTGATTCTTCAATTTTTGCAACGGAAGCAGCAGAAGATTACCCTTGCTTCTGGGTAGATTTTAATAATGCAGTTCGTGCACACACTTGCCAACAGCGCATTTTAAGATTTTCTACAAATGGTGAGTATATTACTGCTGTTAAAACATCTGGAGAAAAACTTAACCTAGAGGCTATATGGCCCCTTGTTGGGTTTTCTCATAGAATTTTTGCTGATGTTTTAGGAATAAGCAATGTGCAAACAACCATGAATGCATTAGATGAATTTACACTTTTTCACACTATACAGTTTTTGGTTCCCCTGGATTACATAAGGCCTGTTAGCATTGAAAATCGTCTTGCAAGGTTGCTAAAAGCGTATGACACGTTAACTTATAATATCCCCAGCCAGCATCACTGACTGAGGATATTAAGTGCTAATTAGAAAATTATGATACGGTTACGTTTTTGCTCCACGTTACTCCGGCGCCTAGTTTTAATATAGCTCCACTGTGTACTGTCAGGTCTGCTCCAGACGCAAAAGGGCCTCCTGAAGCTGGGATATTATCATCCACCTGAAGTATTCCCCCAGAATTAATTTCTACATCACCTGCAATACAATCTGCTGTTGCAGCTGTGATTTCTAATATTGCCCCACTTTCAACAGTGGTGACACCTGTAGTTGTCTTGGCACCTGATGCTGCTGCATCACCAACTTTCAGCTTCCCGACCTGTATATCTATGTCTTTCGTATTGGCACCTGTCAAAATAGCAGCGCTTTGTCCATTTCCAGCACCATCATTAATTTCTATTAATGTGCCTGTATACACAGTACTATCTGCAGTCTCAGTACCTGTTGGGTCTATGACGTCAGCCACAGCAACCGCATTATTCCCCAAAGCCATAACCACAATTGCAAGTACACTCAGGGTGATTTTTTGAAAATATTTCATTTTATAAACCTTTCACATAATAAAAATTAACATCAAACCTAATTTTACTATTTTTTGATTAATAAATATTTAAGTGTGTTTAAAATTTATTTAAATCTTTATTGTGTAATTTGAAACACTAAAAGAATTTTCTTGAAAAGCGTGAAGCGTCACGTAGCACTTTATTCCTCTAAACAAAAAGAGAAATTGACACATAAGCCTTAAAACGCTTATCTAGATTAGGTGAATTTTAACGTCGTTTTTATGTCGTATCCGTTTAAAAGTGTAGAAAGAAAGTGGCAAGAATTTTGGGCCACCAATAATAGTTTCAAGGTTGCAGACGAAGGGGAAAAGCCCAAGGCATACATTCTTGAAATGTTGCCCTACCCTTCAGGACGACTACATATGGGGCATGTGCGCAATTACACCCTGGGCGATGCCATGGCACGCTTTAAAACCGCACAAGGTTTTCGCGTGTTACATCCTATGGGTTGGGATGCTTTTGGTCTGCCAGCAGAAAATGCGGCCATGCAAAACAATACACACCCCTCAATTTGGACGCGTCAAAACATTGCTGACATGAAAAAGCAGTTGTTTTCCCTTGGGTTTTCTTATGATTGGGACCGGGAAGTTACTACCTGCGAACCAGATTACTATGGAAAAGAACAGGCTATATTTTTAGATTTTTATGAAAAAGAATTAGTTTACCGCCGTGAATCATGGGTGAATTGGGACCCTATTGAAAACAGTGTATTAGCTAATGAACAAGTTGTTGATGGCAAAGGCTGGCGTTCAGGCGCTGCGGTTGAGCGTAGGTTGTTGAACCAATGGTCAATGAAAATTACATTGTATGCGCAAGAATTAATTGATGATTTAGCGAAGCTTTCCGGATGGCCTGAAAAAGTTGTTAAAATGCAGGAAAATTGGATCGGGCGTTCCGAAGGGGCGTTGGTCAATTTTGCAATTCAAAGTCAACATACTGACCTTACAATTTACACCACGCGCCCTGAAACATTATATGGAGCGTCGTTTATTGCACTAGCGCCTCAGCACCCAATTGTGCTTGAACTAGCCAAAACAAATTCAGGTGTGGCTGCATTTATTCAAGAATGCCAAAAAATGAGCACAACCGAAGAAGCCATGGCAACTGCCGAGAAAAAAGGTCATTGCCTTGGTATTGATGCAATTCACCCAATTACTAAACAACCCGTACCAATTTATGCTGCAAATTTTGTGCTAATGGATTATGGAACTGGAGCCTTGTTTGGTTGCCCAGGCCACGATGCGCGCGATTTTGAATTTGCTACAAAGTACAATTTACCCATTAAACGCGTTTTGACGTCTGATGGTGAGTTGCCTCATTTAGAAACCACTGGGAAAATGGTGGAATCTGATTTCCTAAATGGTATGGATTGTACTGCCGCTAAAGCACATATGATTGACTATTTAGAAAAAAATAATTTGGGGGAACGCCAAGTTAATTACCGGTTGCGCGATTGGTTAGTTTCTCGTCAGCGTTACTGGGGTTGCCCTATTCCAATTATTTATTGTGACCATTGCGGTGCAGTGCCTGTTCCCAAACAAGATTTGCCTGTGCGTTTGCCAGAGGATGTCAGCTTTGAAAAACCTGGAAATCCACTAGACCACCACCCAACCTGGAAACACGTGAATTGCCCATCATGTAGCAAACCCGCGCTTCGCGAAACGGACACGTTGGATACGTTCTTTGAAAGCTCATGGTATTACATGCGCTATGCGTGCGCTAAACATGATCAGGCAATAAATAAAAAGGTTGTTGAAAACTGGTTGCCAGTGGATCAATACATTGGCGGCATTGAACATGCGGTGTTGCACCTTTTATATGCCCGCTTTTTCACAAAAGCTATGCGTGATTGCGGTTATGCTAATGTAGACGAACCATTTAAGAACTTAATGACTCAAGGCATGGTTTGTCACGCAACGTATAAAGATAATCAAGGCAAGTGGTTGTACCCCAATGAAGTTGAAAAAACAGCATCTGGATTTATAAAAATAGCTGACGGCACCCCTGCGACCCAAGGCCGCCAAGAAAAGATGAGTAAGTCAAAAAAGAACTTGGTTGACCCCCAAGCAATTATTGAAGGGTATGGTGCAGACGCAGCACGCTTGTTTATTATGTCGGACACGCCACCAGAAAAAGATTTTGACTGGAACGATGACGGGCTTGAAGGAAGCTGGCGCTACATTAATAGATTGTGGCGCCTAGGCGAAAAAGTTCGTGAACATAAAAGCACTGTAACCACTAAAAATGCTGCCCTTAAAAAGGCAGCGCATCAGTATTTGCACAAAATAACGCAAGCTTATGAAACCTATGCATTCAACAAAGTGTTGGCATTTTGCCGTGAGCTTACTCACGCAATTGATAGTGATATTAATGAATGTGATAAACAAACCGTTGTAGATGCTTTCACCATGTTGATTCAAGCAATTAACCCAATTATTCCCCATGTAGCGCATGAATTGTGGAAAAATGTACATGGGGAAGCTTTTGTAGATGCAATTCAGTGGCCCACGGTTGATGGAAGTTTACTTATTGAAGACCAAATTAGTATGGCAGTGCAGGTTAATGGAAAAATGCGTGGCACTATTACGGTTGATGCAGATGCTGCAGACGACGCAATTATTGCAGCCGCAATGGAACTTTCCACAGTACAACAAGCAGTGAATGGGATTACAATACGTAAAACAATTGTTGTGCCAAAACGCATTGTGAATATAGTGGCATCATGAAAAAACAGATTTTAGTAAGTAGTTTTTGTCTATTATTAGCAGCATGTGGATTTACTCCAATGCTTCAAAAAAATGCTGACGCACCAGATGAATCAGGGTCGCGGCTTGTTGTTGAAAGCGCAAGCAAAGATGGCACAAGCTATACAATACAAATGCTGCGGCAACGCTTGAAAAGCACTTTGTCTGGTGTCAATTTGGATTCTCGCTACAAGACTTACGTGCGCATAAGCGAAACTACTGGCAACTTGGCTTACGCTACCGACGCCACATCTACCCGTTCTATGATGCGCCTTACAGCCCAAATTATTATTAGCTGTGACGGACAAACATTGCATGAAACTAGCCTTAATAGTGTGACTTCATATTCACAAAATACTAATGATGAATTCGTGAACCAAAGCGCGGTTCAGGGTGCGCAAGAACGGTTAATAGAGGCTATGACAATTGATATAAGCCGAGAAATACATCGATTTATTAAAACAAACACTGCAAAACCTTAGCAAAGAATCTTCATGCCCTTCATTTCAACGAAGTTAATATGCTATGGTTAGCTCATGAAATTCCACCACATTCCACAATATAATGTTTAGCCTTTTTGAACGGACCGTTGCATTTCGGTATTTACGCTCTCCTCGACAAGAAGGGTTTGTATCAGTAATTGCTGGTTTTTCCTTTTTAGGAATTGCTTTGGGAGTTGCAACATTAATTATTGTAATGGCGGTGATGAATGGTTTTCGTGCTGAACTCTATCAAAAGTTAGTAGGTATGCGCGGACACGTAATGATAATGTGTGGCCCAGCACAAAACGAATGGGAAAACGCCTTAGACATTGCAAAAACCCATAAAGATGTTGAATTTGCTTACCCTGTTTTAGAAAAACAAGCGGTGGCAACGTATCACGGACAGGCCAGAGGCATTGGTGTGCTTGGTATGCGCACCCAAGACATGTTAAAGCGCCCTGCTATCATGAATGAAAATTTAAAAGGTAGCTTTGATTCTTTTGAAGGAAATAAAATAGCCATTGGTGCACGCTTGGCGACTTCCTTAAATATTGAAATTGGTAAAACGGTAACGCTGTTATTGCCTGATGGAACACGCACACCATTTGGAAGTATGCCCAAACAAACCAGTTTTGAAGTGGTGGCAATATTTGAAATTGGCATGCATGAATTTGATAAAAACATGGTGTTTTTGCCTTTGGCTACAGCACAACAGTTTTTCAATTCTCAAAATACTATTAACCATATTGATGTTCTGTTACATAACCTAAAAACTAGCCCGAAGGTTATTGATGACCTGAATCATCAGCTATCATCAGCTTTTGAAATTGTTGATTGGCAGCATAGTGATAGCCAAATTTTTCAAGCAGTGCAGGTTGAAAAAAATGTTATGTTTATCATTCTAACACTTATTATTGTAATTGCCGCTTTCAATGTAATATCTAGCCTTATTATGTTGGTGAAAGACAAAACCCGTGACATTGCAATTTTGCGAACCATGGGCGCTGGAAAAAGCAATATTTTAAAAATATTTTTCTTAACCGGTTCTTCCATCGGTATTGCCGGTACATCACTTGGAATTTTGTTGGGCATAGGTTTTGCTTCAAATATTGAACGAATACGAAAGCTACTTGAAAAAGCGCTTGGAACTGAACTTTTCAGTGCTGAAATTTATTTCCTAAGCCAACTTCCAGCGAAAATTATTTGGGAAGAAGTATTTCTAGTAGCCACTATGGCTTTAGTACTAACATTTTTTGCAACTTTTTACCCGGCATATCGTGCGTCGCGCCTTGACCCTGTTGAAGCCCTGCGCCTATGATAAAAAAAATCTAAAATGAATTTAAAATATGAAACACTTTAACAAACTGATGATTACTGCATGTATTTTAGCGACACCTTTAGCCGCTGATCCGGTACGTGGATTATTTGCATCTCTTAGTTTGGGACTAAGATTCACTCCACAAAACCACGACTATACAAATCCAAATGGCGCTGTTGGCAAAGAAACCAAACTAAATACATCAACAAGTTTTGGCCTTAGCCTTGGCATGTTAAACCAAATGGAAAAATCAAAAGTTGTTGTGGGTGGTGAAGTAAGCGTTGCCATGAATCAATCAAAAGCAAATTACAGTTTACATGTTGATGGCGGTGGCACCGAAGGAAAGGTTAGCATAACCAACCCATACACGTTGGGTGTATATGGAATTGCCGGAATGATGATGACCCCAAAACTAATGTTTTATGGAAAAGCTGGGTATGCCTGGACGACCAATCAGCTGAAATATACAGACCTGGACAGAGGTGAAAACCCAAACTCTCGCACATACAAAAAAACCATGGGTGGTTTAAGCGGTGGTGGTGGACTTAATTTCCTGGTCACGAATAAATTCATGGTTGGTGGAGAATACCTATACCACGCTCCCAAAGAAATCACACCACGCAAAAATGATACCGCAGAAGGCGGCCAAAAACGTAAATTTGTTTATCATCCATCAGTGCACACCGTTAGCTTAAAGCTAAGCATGTTATTTTAATGGATAGACATGACAAAGATAAAAAACGTCATGACCACCACTTTAAGCGCCGTGTTATGCTTAAAAAGAAAGAATACGGCGGCGCACTACATAAAGAGATTAAGCAACACGTAGGAATTTTCACCGCAAAAAACCAAGGTGGATTTTTAGGACCTTGTCACCGTAGGGATCCATTTTCGGGCGTATACGTTGACCAGACTCATGCAAAAAATTTCAACGAAGATGATGTCATTGTTTATTCCGTCAATAGACAGGGTGAATTTCAGTTTATTCGCAATTTAGGTTCAATTCATATGCCTAAAACCTACGCACTTATGGGGGTATATGCTTACCACCTGCCCCATGTGTTTAGTGAAGATGCGCAGAACATCGCAAATAAAGGAACCATTCCTGCGCTTGGCAAACGTGCTGACCTAAGGGATATTCCCCTTGTTACAATCGACGGGGCTGACGCTAAAGATTTTGACGATGCTGTTTATGCAGTCAGTGACCCTGACCCCAGAAATTTAGGCGGATGGCGCGCTATAGTGGCCATTGCAGATGTTAGTCACTATGTACAAACTGGTGACGCACTTGATAAAGAGGCGCATTTACGCGGAAATTCTGTGTACTTCGTTGACCGCGTTGTGCCGATGTTGCCAGAGCGTTTAAGTAATGATTTATGTTCCCTGCGCCCCAACGAAGACCGCGCCTGTTTAGCTGTTGATATGATTATTGACCGTGGCGGAAAAATTAAGTCTTTCCGTTTTAAACGTGCATTAATGAAATCACGCGCAAGGTTAACCTATGATCAGGTTGAAAAAGCTATTAATGGCGTTACTGATGCTACAACAGAACCCTTATTAAGTGATGTTATTCTTCCCCTTTATGGTTGCTACAAAAGCCTTAAAAAGGCCCGCGACCTTAGGGGCACGATTCAGGTTGAATCAATGGAAAATGCTTTTGAACTAGGTGAAGATGGCAGCATAAAGTCGGTCAAACCCAGAAGCAGGTTAGAGAGCCATCAGCTAATTGAAGAATTTATGATTGCCGCTAACGTGGCTGCCGCAAAAACCCTGCAAGCTAAAGACTGGCCGACCATTTATCGTGTGCATGAACGCCCTGACAAAACACGCTTGCAAAGTTTATATACCCTTGCTAGAAGTTTGAAAATTGCCGTTAAAAAATTCAGCGCTGCAAACATTATTGGCAGCATTAACGAGCTATTACATTTAGCTAAAGATCTACCTTATTTTAGGCTTTTCAATGAGTTGGTTTTGCGATCACAAGCTCAGGCTCGTTATAGCACACACAATATGGGACACTTTGGCCTTAATTTGACTGCTTATTGTCATTTTACGTCTCCTATTCGTCGCTATGCAGACTTGGTTGTGCACAGGTCTTTAGTTGCAGCACTTGAACTTGATGGCACAAGGCATATATCGGTTGATTTAAACCTGGATAATGTAAGCGAACATATTTCAAAAACCGAACGTACTGCCATGGAAGCAGAACGCGAAGTTCAAGACAGATTCATGGCCCATTACATGAAAGACCATTTAGGAACTGTATTTGACGGCACAATTGTTGGTGTAGGCATCCCTGGAATATTTGTAGAGCTTGATGGTATTGGCGCCCAAGGATTTATTCCCAAGCAAGACCTTGTTGGTGACTATTTCATTTTTAATGAAAGATTACATTCCTATGTGGGCAGGCAAACACGTAAAACTTACCAAATGGGCAACAGGGTAAAAGTTATGGTGACCAATGCCGACCCGATTATTTGTTCGATTGGGTTTTCTTTGGTTAAAGAAAAATCGACTCGCAAGAAGTTTCAACCCAAGACCAAGAAAGACGAGCCTCAAAAAGAAGCTAAGCCTTTCAAAAAGACACCAGCCTATAAAAAGCGTAAACCTAAAACGACTTAAAAAAGTTGTAAAAAGCATAATTATATTGAAAAAATACATCCACTTGTTCTATTAATAGTCAATTCTATTCATAAACTTTTTAGATTTGTATTTCATGAAATTATTTAGCGTTCTATTTTGTTTGTTTATTTGTGCTTCTGTTCAATCATCACAAGGGTTTTACCGGGAAAGTATTATTGATTCGGCAAGTCCTTTGTCTGTGCTTAACCCTGCGAAGCGTCCGGAAATTGAACGATTAGCGCAAAACCTTCGTTTCTTTGGGCACCTAGGTGCGCGCCCAGCGAATAATGTTTACGTGCATTACCAAGCTATTCAAAATCTTTTAGTATTCCCAACAAGTCCGGTGACAGCGTTATCATGGATGTTATTTCCCATTAGTCCCTTGCCCACTATTAACCCCAATAACATTGGGATAAGTGACCCATTGGGGAAGATGACTCCTGAACAATTGGGCAGACTTATTGCGGTAATTGCTAATGGAAATGCACAACTTCAAGAAATCTACCCGATTTTTATTGATCCCAAAAAAGTTGTAGGATTTGTTACCAATCATAATGAAGCTAACCTTAAAGAATTTTATCGCTACGCGTTAGTTGATGGAGTTAGTAAATATGTGCATCGTAACATGACTCCTATGGATGAAGATTTGCATTTAACAGCAGAGCAACAGGCTGCGTGTGTAGCACATCCTTACCTATTAGTGACCGCTGCATTTAAAAGTACTTCTTCCCATTTATTAGAAATACCTGGTACGGAAATTTTGCGTGAACCCAATGAAACGTGGTTTACTCAGGCTGAGCTAGAGACAACCCTACAACTTAAATATGGTGGCTTTTCTTACCGTAGTATTGAAAAATTCCGCACCATGGCCACGGTTGATATGTTGTGGAAGTCTGCCCAAAGTGCACCTAATGAAACTCTACAGCTGTTGACCCATTATGCTTGGCGTAAATTTAGTGACAAAATTGATAAGATTATTTTAGCAAGTGGCGCAATTAATGAAGCCCAAAGACCAGAACTAATGCGTATTTTAGCAACTCCATACACAAAATCTGACTACCAAGAAATTGTAGCCGGTGTACAAGCAAGCGAAGACATCGATAGCTTTATGGATGGCTTAACTGTAGGTGAGAGCAATCTATTACTTTATGGTGGCGCGCGTTACGCACAAATTAGTTTTCAAGATTATGGAAACGTAAGGGTTGAACACGCAGGTCGCGCCTTAGCATTTGCCAACTGTGCCGAGATGAGCTTGTTTAACCTAACGCTTTTGGCGCAACTAGAAGAACAAGGAATAGGCTTAGAACGGAACCCTGATAAGCTTTTAGCTGGCTCACCACTTCGAACCTTTTGGGAAACACTAAATGAGGAAGCTTTAAGCACTAAAGCTACCCGTAACCGTTGGACCCAAACAATTTGTAGACTTAATGGTGTTGTCTACCGTAAAGGTGGCGCACAGCGTTCACAGTGGACCGAAGACAGCGCAACAGCACACTGGGCAGAACTTAACCCCGGTATTTTAAACCAGATGCGTGCCTTGTTTCATTTGTTGGGTAAGCCAGCAGAAGCAACAGCACTAACCTATGCAGGCAGCACAGAAGAAACCATAGAAGCAGCGGCGCTTCGTATTAGCCAATTATTGAGTGGTGAACCAGCTAACGGAGAACTGATTTTTGAAATCACCCCCGATGAAATAAAAAGTCTTCCCGGTAAAAAAGACTGGTACGGAAAATTTGATGTTACAAGAAATGATGAAAAACTAGCAGATTGGCATGTTGAGAGTGATCATAGCTGTTTGAAACTTACTAGTAAAAAAACCAATGTTTTCCCACTGGATAAACCATTTACAAACCCTTATGTAATTGGACAGTTAGATAGATTTCCAGCAGAGAGCATGTTGTCTGAAAAAATCACTTATGAAATATTTGAAATATTAGTTAGCCACGGAAATTTGGCAAACGAAGAGTTTAGAAGGTCTCTGATGTATTGGCATTCATATGCAAACAGTAAAAACTTTTACCCAGCTTCTCATCAAATATTCTGGGGAATGATGCAAATAGATGATGGGAGAGAATTATACCAAGCAATAGGATCAGTACATGGAGATCCACTAACAGGATTAGTGATCAATACTCATACGTTAGCTTCATCACTAAAATCGCCATCTGATCGAGAAGACTACGGCAAGGCATGCCGCAATTATGCAACAATTTTGGTATTAGACAAAAAAGATAAGCTTCTGCCTGAAAATCGTTGTCAAAATTTGCAGCTACTGGAGCCTCATTCAACTGTAGAAAATGAGCATTTTATTCTGGCTTCTAGCTCAATAGAAATATTGTCAGAGACGGCATTTCCTCAGTTAAAGCACTTTCGTTCCTCTTCGTTTCAAAACTGTAACGATTTAGATATCGCTAATATTTCAAGAGGTTTACCTACAAAGACAGAACGTATAAGCATTGACTGCCCTATTTCTCCTGAGCGTTTTTTGATATTAGTCAGTAATGCAAAAAATAGTTATGCAACTTTTGAGCTTGCCATTGATGCTTGGTATAGACACCCCTGCCCTGGCATCACCCTATCACCAACGCAACAAGAACATGCATATAATTTATTACTACCTCTGGCCAAAGCAGGTCGTTCTTTTGAACCCCCATTCATTGAACTGCATACCGATGAAGATTTAGATTTAGAGCCCACCTATGAAGCATTACGAATTGTCGCTGCAATTCATAAGCCAATGCCACTTATGATAGAAGATGGTGTGGCGTAGACCAGAATTAAACTACGCCTCAAACAACTTGATGCTAGGTGCAGAATCAGCTTTTGATCGTTCGCCCAAAATTATATTGGAACGAAACTTATGAATAGCAATTAAACATAAGAAAATACTAGCGCTATATACGCACCAACCAATACCAGAAAATCCTTTTTGAAGGCCCAATTGTTGTTCACAAAACGCAAGTACAGTGCAACCACTAAAGCCTAACATGAACCAAAACATGGTATCTGAAAACCTTAAACAACTCTTATATAATCTGTGTAAAACAACCAACATCGGTGCAATAAAAAGAGCCGAAAAGAATGAAAATAGGAGTTGCTGCACAAAGTACATAGTGGAAGTGGGACTTGCCAAAATAGCATTCATCCCCAAAATGAACAACATCACAAGAGAGATTCTTGTTGTTTTATAGAGACCACATTTTTCACATAATTTTGCAGCAGGAAACAGAAACAAGCCACAAAGTGTATAGTACACAACGCTACCTAAATCAAAATTAGCATCAACTATGTTGATGTTTACAGAATAATAACTCACAAAGAAATGGTGATAAAAAGCCCCGGTTGCGCAAGCCGCACCAAATAAAGTGCTTAGAATTTTTAGTTGAGATGGCATCGGTGATTTTTTTGAAGTAGTTGCTGTGAGAGGCGCTGAATTTTTTGCTAGATAACTATAAATACCCCATGACAGTGCTGTCGCAATCAGCGGCAATACATACCAAAATTCCATAAGTGCTGGTGGAAGGTATATTAAATGATAAGAAGCAGACTTTGCAATAAAAACAGCAGCAAGTAATAATGTACTAAGTTTGTACTGATTTAAGTGAGAGCTTCGATTAAGTAGATACAAACTGGGAAAAATAAGCGCAGCTGGCTCTAAAAAACAATAAAAAAATCTAAAAAGATAAAATCCACGATTAATTTCGTAACTAAGCTCATGAGTAAGGCAAAATACTGCGCACAAAACTGAAAGTACTACAAAGCTCTTTGACACAAAAACGATAGATTTAAAAAAACCAAATTTATCTGCATATTTACCAATAAAATAAGCGCCGAAAATTCTGCCAAAAACAGTCAATAACATCCAGTAAATAAAAAGAAGTTCATCACCTACAAAAAAAGCATCAACGTACCCTTGTGTTCCCTTCAGGTACGTGTTCAAAAAAGAAATATTCATACTCGCAAAAAGTTGACCAAAAATTGCTAGAAAAATAAGACTTAGCTCTTTTGTTTTAGTGTTCGTCATAATTATTTTGTTCAAACAATTTCTTACTGTGGAGTAAACACTTCTGTTACGCGTGCTGTCAAGTAGGACAATCTGTTTTGGCTATCTTGGCAAAATCATGATATGGTGACGCATTATTTGAAAACGCATAAAATGTGCACTGCTTTAATCATCATCATGGGCACCTTGTCTTGTCTGCAACTTGGGCTGCAATTGCTGTTGCATCTATATTAGTAGCAACCAAGACATTTGCTTGGTGGGTTAGTGGATCACTTACCATTCAGGCGTCTCTGCTTGATTCATTTTCAGATTTTTTCAGTTCTATGATTAACTTTTTAGCTGTGCGTTATTCCAGAAAACCCGCGAATGATGATTTTCGCTTTGGGCACGGCAAAGCAGAAGCTTTGGCTGGATTTGTGCAATCAATTTTGATCATTGCAAGCACAGCTTGGATAGTTTGGCATGCTTATGAACACCATCAGATGATGCAATCGATTACGCATCATTCCCTAGCTTTATGGGTAATGGCACTTTCAACAGTGCTTACTTTGGGGTTAGTTTTGTTTCAGTTTTATACAATCAAACGCACCAATTCAATTGCCATTAAGGCCGATTTTTTGCATTATCAAGCCGACATATTATCGAACATTGCAGCAATAGTGGCGCTTGTAGCGCTTTCGTGGTTTGGCATTGGCTGGATTGATATAGCATTCGGTGTAGGTATTGCTGTCTTTTTGCTTGTTGGTAGTTGGAGCATTTTAAAGCAAAGCTCTAGTATTCTAATGGATAGAGAACTTGAACCTGCAGTTAGACAAGATATTTTAAAAAACATAGAGTCTCACCCAAGGGTTATTGAGGCACACGATTTGCGTACACGCAGCACTGGCCAACAAGACTTTATTCAGGTGCATATTACCCTTGATCCAGCAATTTCATTACATGAAGCACATATTATTAGCGATGAAGTCGAGACGAATTTAAAAAAATCTCATCCAAAATCTGAAATTCTTATTCACCTAGATCCGCTAGGTTATACCCACTTAGAAGTATTGAAAGCTAAATCATGACACCAGCAGGCCAGTTACACAGCGTTATAGAACTTGTGGAAACGATTCTATCATTAAATAAAAAACCCGCAGATGCGGTAATGCAAAGTTATTTTCGTAATCGCCGTTATATTGGCAGCTCCGATCGACGCGCTATTGGTGATAGTGTTTATAGCGTGCTTAGAAATTATCAAGGCATTAAGGCGGCGCTTGCCATTACTTCTGCACGTCTACTGGTTTTTGCCCATTACATTTTAGATAAAGAACAAACAATTGATGACATTCAAGCATTGTGTGGCGAAGGGTATGGCCCATCTGAACTTTCTTACGAAGAACTGCAAATTTTAGGCGAGCTAAAACCATATGATCCATTCGCTATACCAAAGTGGTTGGAAGAACACTTAAGCGACAAAGAACTGATTAAAAGCTTGCATGATCAAGCACCAATGGATATTCGCATTAATTCCTTAAAAAACAATCGCGATGCAATTCTTACCCTATTAAAGCTAGAAGGATTTGATGTAATTGCAACACCAATTAGCCCCCTAGGTATTCGTTTTGGAAAGCGTCAGCCGCTGAATACGCATGAGCTTTGGGAAGATGGTACGTTAGAAGTTCAAGACGAAGCATCTCAGGTAGTAAGCTTACTGTGTGATGCACAGCCGGGCATGCAAGTTTTGGATTATTGCGCGGGCGCTGGTGGAAAGTCTCTTAGTCTTGCAGCAACCATGCAAAACAAAGGCAACCTTATTTTAAGTGATATTCACCCTCACCGGTTACAACGTGCAAAAGAACGTTTACGTCGTGCAGGGGTTACTAGCTACCAACTGAAAGACATTGCTAAGGATAATAGCTGGTTCAAGAGACAACATAATCGTTTTGATCGCGTGTTGGTAGATGCACCCTGTACAGGAACAGGCACGTGGCGCCGTAACCCAGATTTGAAGAATCGCCTAACATCAACAGACCTTGAAGAGCTAACGCAATTACAGCAGAAAATTCTTGAGCAAGCGTTGCAATTTGTAAAACCAGGCGGTCAGCTTATTTATGTAACATGTTCAGTGCTTGAGGCGGAAAATAATAGCCAGGTTACGAGGCTGTTGGAAAAATACCCTGAATTTAAATCTATTCCGGTTTCAGATGTGTGGAGCAAGACTCTAAAAGTTCCCTGTCCTTTTACTACGGATACTGCGCAGTTTAAACCAAGCACTCATGGAACAGATGGTTTTTTTGTTAGCATATTCGAGCGTACAAATAAGGAGGCATAATGGACCTATTCACTTACTTCAGGTCAACTGCAAGCTATAGAGTCCGCTTGGTAATGGCATATAAAGGCATTCCATATGCGCCTCATTACGTAAATCTGCGCACCAATGAACAAAATCAAGAGTATAAAAACATCAATGCATTTGGTTTAGTGCCCACTTTAAGCACCGAACAAGGAACAATTCCACAGTCTTTAGCGATTATTGAATATTTGGAAAAACTGCACCCTGCCCCAGCGCTTTGGCTGACTGACCCCTTTCAACAAGCGCAAGCTATGTCAATTGCACAAGTTATTTGTTGTGATATTCATCCGCTTAATAATCTACGAGTGTTAAAATATTTAACTGACACGTTAGGCATTACAGAAGAACAAAAAAGCGCTTGGTATCATCATTGGGTGCACGAAGGGTTTAAACCTTTAGAAAAACAACTATCACAAACATCGGGAACATTTTGCGTGAAAGATCATCTTTCAATTGCAGATATTTGCCTTATTCCCCAGGTTTATAATGCGAATCGTTTTGGAGTGGACCTTTCCAGTTACCCTACTATCCACCGCATTAATGAAACAGTGCTTGACCTTCATTGGACAAAAGCAGCAACGCCTGAAGCACAGGAAGATGTAAAGCTTTAATCATAAGAAGCAAAGTATTTGCTAAATCTTCAATATTCCACTTAATTAATAAAAGATCCTTGTAAAGATAATTTTAATATCTATATGCATATTATAGATTTTTATTATTCAAAAATATAAGGACCATAAAATGAAAACATATCTATTAACAGCTATAATGATCAGCCTATCCAGCTTGATGGGGGCTGTACAAATTGATAATGACCCGACATTCACAAAACAAGATCGTGCTCTTTTCAGAAAATTGTATAGCGATGAAAACAATATATCTGCAAAAGGCCCTAAGATTAACAGACGTGATTTTTATGGAAAGACTCCCCTCTATTCTGCATGCGAAGCTGGAAGGGCACAGGTAGCTCTTTTTTTTCTCAAAGAGTTAAAAGCAGACATGGATATATCCGCTCACAATGGCTTCACCCCACTGCAAGTAGCTAGTAAAAATGGCCATAATCAAGTTGTAGATTTGCTTACCAACTGGAAAAAAGAATCACTAGGCACACAACCAGACAGCTTGTCCGTGTCAACTAAAGAACCAGTTAGAAATTCACCAAACCTAGTTTCCGATATTTCTAGCACATTATCTATGGATGATTTACTAAAAGCAAACACGCCAAACAAATAATAAAAATGCCAGCCTCTTGAGTTCGTTATGAACTTAAGAGGTTTTTCTGAGACAAATTTCTTCTACTTCCTTATTTTATTCCAAGGAAAAGCTGGTCCAGGATCAGTTTTTCGCCCTGGGGCAATATCTTCATGACCAATAATGCGATTAAACGGAATAGGATGTTTTGCCATTAATAGAGCTAAGAGCTCTTTTAAAGCATCAATCTGTGCATCAGGAAACTTTGGCCATTCGCCGGTTAAAGCATAACCAGCAAGGTAGCCTCCATTTTGAAGCTCAATACCTATGGAAAAATGGTTCACATTGTCTTGACCTTCCCAGGAACTAGGGCCAGCATGCCAAGCACGTTTTTCATCATCAACCAATTGATAAATCGTACCATCTTCGTCGATAGCATAATGGCTGCTGACTTCACGTTTAGGATCAGTGAGAATCTGCAGAGCTTCTTTCATAGTTGCTACATCTGTATAGTGCAATACTACACAGTCTATTTTTGCACCATCGGGACGATCATTAAAATTAGGCGATGGATAAGGGATAATTTTTAACATTCATTTTTCCGTTGTTCTTTTGTGCTCAAATACGGCACAATGGGCTCGCATGTTTATTTAGAGGTATTTTATGATTTTCGTCAAAGTTTTATGGTCATTGTTAATAAACCTTGATCTTATTGTGATTGCGCTACTCGTATTTGGGACGCTACGCACATGGTGCAAAAAAACCTGTTCTATGCAAAAACCCGTGATGAGCGCAGCGGCAATTTTGCTAATATTCATGATGGGTGATTTTCCATTTAGTGGACGTTATATTTTAAGGCACCTAGAAGAAAAGATTCCAGTTACCCAGATTCCACGCAATGTTCACGGCATGGTGATTACTGGTGGCTCTTTATGCTTATTTGAAACAGAAGTTAGTGGTTCAGCTGTTTATCATAAAACAGCAGGAAGACTGTTTGACGCTTTAAAAGTAGCCCATTCACATCCACATACAGAAATTGTTTTTGCTGGTTCAAAATTAGAAAGCGATGAATTCCTTAAGCTCGCGACCTCTCTTGGGGTTTCTCATAAGAGAATTAAAACTGTTAACAATAAGAACTTAAACTCTTTAGAGGCTGTAGCTGAAGAAGCTTCAAAACTAACAGGCAATACAAAACATAAAAAATGGCTACTGATAACATCTGCTTACTTAATGCCACGTACATTAAATATATTCCAATCACACAACTGTGAATTAACTCCCTTCCCTGTTGATTTTCACACGATTGGTCATACCCACGATAAAAAACCTGCTGGCTACTTAACAAGACTAGCTATGAGTTTTCAAGACCGTTTAGGGTTCGTTGCTTGGAACATTGCCTGGAGAGAAATAGCCGGACTATGTAACCTGCGTCTAAGCGGAAAAACAAAAACCTTATTCCCAAAAATTGATGCACCCAAAGTATAAGGGTTTACTGTGGATATTGGGGTGGTGTGTAACCTTTACTTGCGGGGTCACCACCTCAAAATTTTTGAGTGGCAGCACAAATAATTTTACACTATTTTGTGTGCGCTACCTTTTTGGCATGTTGTTTTTCTTGCCTGTTTTTTTGCCGAAATTATCAAGCCTTAATAAGTTACAAGCTTCCGTATGGTTACATATAACTAGGGCTTTGTGTATTGGGGCATCAACACTTTTAACCTATCAGACTTACCGTAATCTTCCATTAGCAATCGCAACTAGCGTAGGCTTTACAGGACCGTTGCTAGCATCATCTTTTGGGATGTTATTTTTAAAAGAGAAGCTTAGTCAGCCCAAAATATTGGCGCTTATTTTGGGGTACTTAGGAGTACTGTTTATTGTGCAGCCCAGATATATGAACTTGGATATGCACTATATATTTACGGGGTTGGGCGCTTGTATTTTAGCAAGCTCTGCAAATACACTAGCCAGAAAACTTAGCAATAAAGATTCAGCAATCTTAATTATGCTTACATCCACTCTTATTTTGGGTAGCATTGCATTTGTTGGATTTTGTATATCGAATGAACCAATTCACAACGCAGATTTACTGTTATTAATTGCCGTTGGTATATTTGGTTCGCTTTCACAATTTGCTTATATCAAAGCGGTAAGTTTTGCTGAAGTCAGTTTTATATCACCCTTTGAATACACCAGGCTTTTATTGGCTGTTCCTGTTGGGTATTTTGTGTTTGGAGAGTCAGTGAATCTTGGGCAAGCATTTGGAATGCTGCTGATTGTTGCAGGTTGCTTATACCTTTCTGGTAAAAAAGTCGTTAGCTAATAGATTTTGCTTTCTTACAGCTTTGCACAATGTAGACCCCGCCCAAAATAATAATCACCCCAATGTACTGTGCTATGGTAATTTTTTCCTGCAAAAAGATAATACCAAGAATAATAGTGACAATAGGTTCAAACACAGAAAGGATAGATGCTTTTGTGCTGTTAATAGTGAGCATAGCTACATACACCAGATAAATAGGTAATACAGTAGCAAGAATTGCTAATCCGCTGATGTTCCCAATAACCCAAGCTGTAGTTGGTATGTATACGGAACCTTTGTAAGCTATAAGTAAAGCAAAAACTAAAAAGTTACCGAAACAAATGCAAAAGGTACCACTTAATACTGACAAGCTTTTAATGGAGCGCTGAGATGAATAAAAATACACACCAAAAGCAAAAGCGCAGAAAAGTCCCCAACCAATTCCTTCTAGGCTTAAGTGCCAATTGCTAGGATCACTTAAGAAAAGAACCCCTACTAACACAATAGCCAGGCCTTTTAAAATAACCGAACTTGGGGGATTTTTTCCATGCAACCAATCAAGCAGCACCACAAAAATAGGGTAGCAGTAGAATAGAACCATGGCCAATCCACTGCCAATATACTTAATAGCAAAAAAATAAAAACTGGTGGCGCTTGCATAAAAAATAGAAGAAATACCTATAGTCAGCAGACCTTTTTTGGAAATAACGTCCTTCCAATGTTGCTTAGTATTTAAAAATGGCAGTAGCACTACAACGGATAAAAGAAAACGCCAAAATAGGAATTCGTTAATTTCAAGCCCTGCTTGAAGCAAATAGACGCCAAATAATCCTAAACTTCCGTAAAGAGCCCCAGACAAAATTGCCAGCCACGTTCCTAAATTCATATTAAGTCATTCTTACAATAATGGGTTATATAACAAGTCTATATGGAACAGAAAAGGAAAGCACGCAGTTTTATGCACTATTTTAAAAATACCTACTTTGTCTTGTTTTATAATTTAATTACTTGACAGTTTAGATATGAAACACTATATAACGTTCATCATCAAAATACACCATTAAGGAAAATAAATGAAAAAATCAAAAATATTAGCATTAGTTTTATGCCTTACTTGTTTACCAGTACATGGAGCTGCAACTGGAGCTGCAGTTGGAGGGGCTGGCATAGAAAGTGTAAACTTGGAACCTGCAGTTGGTATAGCATCTCACTTTTGGGTGTTTAATGAAACTGACGCAGCACTAGCGAAATTATACCCCGGCACAATGAAGGGTTGGGATAAAGTTGATGTTGAAGGCATTGATATTATTTCTGTAGTCCGCAAAATTGAAGCTGATTGGAAATCTGCCACTAGAGAAGAAATATTAACTTTACGCTCTTTCTATTTTAACAAGTTTTTTAATTTCATGGATGGTTTAAAAGAAAGAAGAGAAGATACAATAGACATGGATTTGTGGAATGACATACGCCAAGAAGCAGATGCAGCCGCAGAGGGTAGCGTAAGCGAGCTTCAATGGCGTTTAGTACAAGTTATGTTTGTGCGTGGTTTATTATTAGCATCAGGCGGTGGA
>CAYUNR010000013.1:0-18452 GCA_964446295.1 uncultured Candidatus Finniella sp.
GTGCTGCCTGAACCTGTTGCAATGGGATATGTTCGCTGCTCAACTAAGCCAGGATTTATTTTAATCAATACTCAACCCACAACCCTCAACACAACTCTTCATGATTGGTATGTAAAATCTACCGGCGTTTTAGATTTTGAGTGGTCAGAACGGGCGCAACGGTTACTTACTCGGTGTGACGTAAGCGTGCATGCGCACGGTTCAAATCATTTCATGCATTTAGAACAGAAAAAAAAGCAAACTCTCAAAAGTGAAATTATTCATGAAAAAGGTCATGCGTTTTTCTCAGGAGAATACCAAATAAATTGCAGTCCAAATAAGAATGACTTATATGGTGCTGTTTTACAGGTTAAGCGAGATTTGTATATTTCTCCAAACGGTGATATCCGAGGAGAAGAATTTTTTATTTTATCTCAACTAGGGCAGGGGAGTGTGCGTTTTTTAGCAGCTCCAGAGCTAGAGTGGCGAATAGTCCATGAAACCGAAAGCGCCTTCTTATGCAGAAAAACTAGTGAAGAAAAATCACAAAAACCACAACATTTGAAAAAATTTTTATGCCAAGCTGATGCACAATTACATATAGTAGACGTTTTAGGTTTTAATGCATTGTGTGTAACATTTCCTTTAAATGCTAATCAACAAACATCTGTAAAATGGGCGCTATCACCTATTAGCTAACCTTTTTAAAGATAGGATTGCTTCCTTCATGCAAAAAGCTTACATAAGCCAATGTTTGCCCCTTTTCATCTGATCCAAATTCAATAAAGTGTGGGTCCGTGCGCGACATGTTGCCGTTAAATTCCCAGCCATTAAGCGTAAATTCATCGGCATTCCAGTGCACAATTTTGCATGACTTATCTTTTATTTTAAGCCGCAACCCATTTTCTGTTGCTTCAATTTTCATTTCTCCGTACAGCTCATTAGTGTAGGTGCCCACATAAAATTTATCAGCTTTTTTGGGAGATGGGCTCTGAAGCTTCTTATTGGATCTTTGTGCAATTATTTTTTTAAAAGTTTGATCTTTTTTTTCTAAATATTCTTTACTCCAGTCTCGCTCTTCAAGTTCCAAGAAGAAATTTAAAAAGACATTACGTAAGGCTTCCGGAAATAAATTCAAATTGAAATGCCCTAGGTTTGTTAAAATGCCAACAGCAAACCCAGCAGAAGGGCACATAAACATAAAGCTTCGTTGTCCTGTATATCCACCCATATGTTCAAATACATGTGCAGTATTTTCTCCAACTCCATAGTCGTACATAAACCAGCCCATTCCATATCCCACATCTTTCATTAATTCTGGGGGGAATTGCATATCCTTCGGTTTAATTTTTGTGTGCTTAACCACAGATTTGCGCATGGCATTTATGTGTTCCACTGGAATAATTTGAACACCATTATGCTTTCCGTTATTTAGCTGACATTGAAGCCAAATTCCAAAGTCATGCGCGCTTGTGTTTATGCCAGAGGTGGAAGGAAATACATATACTAAAGGATCGAGTCCTATGCAAACAGCATTGCCTTCTAAATCTTTATCATGGCAAAGAGCTATATTTTCATCAAATCCAAAAATTCTTTTTACTGAGTTCCAAAGTGAATTCTCTTGTTTAATAAGTGTGTATCCGGCAGAGCTTCTTGTCATGCCTAATGGCTGATAGATATATTCTCTTAAAAGCTCTTCATAGCTCTTGTGAGTAACTTCTTCCATGACTAACCCCATGAAGCCAAACATTTGGTTGCTGTACGTGTAGTCTTCTCTAAATCGGCTATCAAACGGAATTTGGTGAATTTTTTCTATAATTTCTTTCGTTGAAAGCCCAGCCTTCATTAAACTGTCGCCTGCAAAGCTTCCAATTCCCATGCGATGACTGATTAAATCTTGTAAGGTTGCGTTTTCGGAAGCTTCCTTATTGGCCAATTTAAAGTTAGGTATATATTTCCTAACTGAGTCTTGCAGTGAAAAGAATTTTTTTGCTTCAAGGATTCCAGCGAGAGAAGCTGTAAAATTTTTGGTAAGCGACGCTACTTGAAAAAGGGTATGCTCGTTAACGGGCTTGTTTTTCTTCACTTCTCTGGTGCCAAACCCCTTGCTTAACAAAACTTTATCTGGGGTAACAATCACCACAGCCATACCCGGGATGGCCCATGCGGGCATATTTTTCTCTATATACTGCACAAATTTGGGTAAAAACTGATTAATACGTTGTTCTGTGGTCGTTGCAGCGGTCGTTGCAGCAGACAATGCAAAACTACAAATAATTTGAACAATAAGAAAATATTTGAACATAACGAGAACCTTCTAAATAAGCGTATCTTAATCTTTAAATGAATAAAATTGATAATTTATTAATAATTAACTGATAACTTCAAATTAAGTATAACAAAAAGTTTTGTCGTGGAGAAGTTATGGGGCCAATGTTGTTATTAGTTCTAGGTATATTAAGTGCCGTGGGGTTTAGTCTTTATCAGTTTGGTGAACATCATCGTTTTGATATTGTCCCAGATGCCAAAGGTGGCATTTTCATTCTCGATAAAAAGTCAGCAGCAATAAATTATTGCAATGATAAAACATGTTCACTTGTTGGTAATGGGGCGCTGCCTAGCCAAATAATGCATAATCCCTCGGCGCTAGCTTCGATGCAAGGCGCTATTATGGGCGCTCCAGCAGCAGTGTCAGCTCCACAAGCAGGGCAGGCGCCAAATGGAATGAATGCAAATATTGCAGCTTCCGGAGATGTCAACGCTGCCCAGGCAGATGTGGCGACTGCTGTGCATGATGATGGCGATGTTCAAAACGCTGATGCTGAAGCAGCGCCCCCAGAAGCAGAAGCTCCTCATCCTGACGAAGCAGAGCAACCAGCAGACGCTGCTGCGGAAGCTGCAGCACCAGAAGGGTATGCATTTAACTAAACACACCCAGAGATAGTTTTGCGCAGCTGAACTATCAAACATTAAGATTGCATAATCTAGATTATGGAAAATAATTATATAGCCCAGTTCCCAGAGGGTCTGTATATCTGTGGACAACTTCTGTGGATAAATATTCTGCTTGAGCTGCACCAAAGCCTTTGCTCTAATTACACATATAGTTTTTAAATGCACATATATGTTCGTAGTTGCGCCGTTACTATTTTGGGCTTGGTTGAATAACGAATCCCCAATTTACTCAAGAGACACTAAAGACAAAGCTGAGGTTGTAAAAGCAACCGAGGACAAAAAAAGTAAAAGTAAAGGCATTACCAAGAAAGTGCCAGCAGACAAAGCAATGGAAATTATGCTTGAACATGGATTCCTTCCGCAGTTATCACCAGTATATGTCCCTGCCCTAATCATTAATGTGCAAACTTCAAGCGCTAAGCATTTTCACGGGATAAACTATAAGGATTCCAAAAAGCCGGTTCTTTTACATTTTTGGGCTACTTGGTGTGGTCCTTGCAAGCAGGAGCTTCCATTTTTTGCCGAATTCGTGAATGCACAAGATATAATAGATGTCTATACAATAACTTCTGAGCTAAAAGAAAGTAACGCTGATACAGCAACCAAAATCTGGAATTTTTATAACGCACACAATATAAAAGGTCTTAATGTCTGCACCGATTTTCATAATAAGCTAGCATCGCTATTTGAGGTTAGCGGCATACCTGCAACCATCCTTATATCAGCCAATGGGCAGTTGCTGGGAAGGTTTTTAGGCGCAACCGATTGGGCAAACCCAGAATTGTCTGCCGCGTTAGTTTCTTATTTGGGATGATTATTTGAATAAATTCATTCATAATTCCAGCTCCATAACTGTTACAGGGTGGGATTTAAATTCATCCATGCCTATTTTCTTCCATCCAAGCTGTTCGTAATACATGGTTACAGCAGGATCAAAAGCAAGCAAGTAAAGTTTTTCAAAACCTAGAGCTTTTGCTTTCTGGAATGCCACATCAACCAGCATTTTGCCGATTCCCTGTTTTTGATATTTTGGGTCAACAACCAAATCACCGAGCCAAGGTCCTAAATCTGGTCGAATACCACTATTTAATTCCAGTGTGCATGAACCTACAGGAATTTGATCATATATTGCAATGTAAGTAAGAGGCATATCATGTTGAAGCTCTTCATAATATAAAGATTCAATTTCTTCTATTCCAATCTCTGGCATCCAAATTTTACCTAATACTTCATGCCAAATATTTGCAAGTGCTGGTATGGCGTGGGGATGATTCTTCAGAAGATCGACTTCTATTTTGATCACAACGTCCAGTAATTAAATCCAGCTGGTGGAGATTGGCGCCAAATCGCTTTCAGGTCAAACACCCAGCCTTGTGGGGTTAAAAATCGCGAAAAATCAGCGCTGCTAAACTGACAATATAAATCATGAGGTACAGCACCAACAATACCATCGTAATGGGTATTGGTTTCTAATGTTGGAACCAGGTCATAATTGAAGAATTGACTTGCTTCCTTAGGGTCTGCACAGGCATCGTGCACATCTACCTGATGTCCACGCTTTTTTAGTGCTTCAACTAAATCAACAACTTTTGTGTTACGTAAATCTGGTACGTTTTCCTTAAACGTTAACCCTAACACTAACAACCGTAACGGGCGCCCTGCCCTTTGGGTCATGATGTCGGCCAATTCATTTGCCATTGATTCATTAATTGAACGACCAGCTAAAATCATTTGTGGGTCATGCCCAAGCGACTTTGATGCTTGCGCTAGGTAATACGGATCCACCCCAATGCAATGCCCGCCTACAAGACCAGGCAAAAACTTCAAAAAGTTCCACTTGGTAGATGCGGCATCAAGCACATCGTAGATAGAAATATTCATTTTTGAAAAAATCAGGGAAATTTCATTCATGAAGGCAATGTTGATATCACGTTGCGTATTTTCAATAACCTTAGCGGCTTCTGCGGCCTTAATGGTTTTGGCAATGAATATATTGTTGTTATTCATTTCCCCATAAATTTTTGCAATTTTTTGCGCAATCTCAGGGGTTTGGGCGGCAACAACTTTAGTGATTTTTTCAACTGTATGAACCTTATCACCTGGGTTAATGCGTTCTGGTGAATAGCCTAAATAAAAATCTACACCAGCTTTAAGGCCAGATACTTTTTCCAAAATTGGTCCACAGAAATCTTCGGTAACACCTGGGTAAACTGTGCTTTCATAAACGATTATAGAGCCTTTAGAGATGATTTCTCCAAGCGCTGTTGATGCTTTGCGCAACGGTTCAAGGTCAGGCGTATTAGAGTCATCAACCGGTGTTGGTACTGTTACAATGAATACATCGCAGCCAAGCATAGAATTAGCATCTGTTGAAACTTGCAAACTGCTTTTCTTTAAAACATCGCTTTCAATTTCATTGGTGCGGTCATAACCTTCTTTAATTTCACGAATACGGTGCTCTGAAACGTCATATCCAACAACCTTATAGCTTTTTGCCAAAGCAACCGCTAATGGCAAGCCTACATAGCCAAGCCCAACAACTGCAATTTTAGATTCCATAGTATTCCTTGTACCATTCAACAAATTTTTTAAGACCGTCTTCAATGTTTGTTTTAGGTTCGAACCCAAAATCACGACGGGTGGCTTCAATATCAGCTATTGTTTCCTTAACATCGCCAGGCTGCATAGGCATTAAATTACGCACACCTTTTTTGCCTAAATGTTTTTCTAGCACATCAATGAAATGCATTAACTCTGCAGATTGATCATTGCCAATATTGTATAAACCGTAAGGGACATCACCTTTTGGAGGGTGGCTTAAACTGCCCAAAATACCGTTCACAATATCATCAATATAAGTGAAATTCCGACGCATTTGGCCATTGTTATAAACAGGAATTGGCTGATCGTTTAAAATAGCGTTTGCAAAAATAAAGGCAGCCATATCAGGCCTGCCCCATGGGCCATAAACCGTAAAAAAGCGTAATCCAGTTGAAGGAATTTTAAAAAGGTGCGCATAAGCGTGCGTCATTAATTCGCAACATTTTTTGGTCGCAGCATATAAGGAAATAGGACTGTCGGTTCTGTCATCCACACTAAATGGCATTTTTGTATTTGCCCCATAAACCGACGACGTGCTTGCATACACTAAGTGCTTTAACCCAGGCAATGCCTTGCTTAATTCCAAAATATTCAGGTGCCCTGTTACGTTAGAATCAACGTAGGCATGGGGATTTTCTATGGAATATCTAACTCCAGCTTGCGCTGCTAAATGAATAATATATTCAATTTTTGGATGTTTTATAGCCAAGTTAACGACGGATTCTTTATTGATAATATCCAATTTATAAAAAATAAAATTATCAAAGGCCTGAAGCTGCTTTAGCCGAGCATGTTTTAAAATGGGATCATAATATTCGTTAAGGTTATCAATACCAACAACTTCCCCACCTTGTTTTAAAAGCGTAAGAGATGTGTGGAACCCAATAAAACCGGCACATCCGGTGACTAATATCATTTAAGATCTTCTATTTTTTTATAAGGTACATATTGTCATGAAAGATGCCCAGAATCAAGTTCAAAGCTTTTTGCACTATAGTGCCTTAATGACATTTTAATTAAGGGATAGCATAATTATACAGAACTTTTATTTTTGGTATTTTATGAAAGAAATTTTTACAATTTTAGCGGTTCTATTATTTTCTCTACCTTTAAGCGCTGTAGACAACAAGGACCCCTTAGAAATTGATCAAAATAATGGTGCTAGCAATGTAACACGTCCCGGGTATTTTTATAGTAGTTTGCAAGAATTTAGTCACGTAGCAGGTAATTCGTTGCTGTATTTAGGTGCAGGAGGAGTAGCAGCAAGCGTATTTCTAAATTATGACGCAGAAAAATATGCCAAGCCCTTTATCATTGGGTCGCTTGCGTGTTTTGCTGGCGGGGTGCTTTTCAAAAGTATTGAGCAATGGGTGAAAAATATGCACTGGATTGATAAATTAGCTCAAGATAATCTTGAGACATATCATCAGGCGTCTCTTAAAAAAATAGATGAACAACAGCCCGGATCGGCAACAGCAACCGCTCAAATTCTTACCGAAACCTTTATAGACGTTGAATCAGCCATTAAGCCTCTTCCAATCCCAGTTGTATCTGCTTTAGTTGAGATGGCACCTGTCAGAGCTAACGACTCTACAATTACGGTTGAAGATCCTTTAGCGCAACAGAAACAAACAGTAGGTGCGCCTGTGTCTGATAACGACAAAGATACAGAAGATGATGACAGCGACACTTTTGATGATTGGGATGCAGTAAAAGCCCCAGCCTCACCGGTGTCAAAAGGAACAGATTATAGTCTTAGTAATGCTATGCAATACATAGGAAGAGTAACTACGCCTTATCTCTCCTGGCTGTATGGAAAACAAAATACAAACTAGAAAATACGCGTAAGAGGGCCCCCTGCCCTCAAATTGCTGCTAATTTAAATGCGTTTTGAATGCGGAGAATCTGTTTTTCGCGTTCTTCCACGGAATAAGTACTTTCTACGCCGCAATACCAAACCGGGCGCGGCCAAGCACCATCATCTTCAAATCTTGCCACCACATGTACGTGTATTTGCGGTACAGCATTGCCAATACTGGCTACATTCAATTTTTTAGGATTATATAGCTGACGCATCACCGTGCTAGCTAAGCAAATTTCCTTCATCAACAGTTGTTGCTCTGCTTCGCTTAAATCTACCAGCTCAATAACATTTGTATTGGGAACAAGCATTAACCATGGAAATGCAGCATTGTTGCATAGGCGAACTTGGCACAAGCTCAAATTTGTGACATATGCTGAATCTGCTTTTATGCGTGGATCTACATTAATAGTTTCTAATGCCATTAGGATATTTTTTTCCACAAAGGATCTTTAAGTAATTTTAAAAATTCTTCGTGTTCGTGGAGTTCATTTTCATTAACCGCAAATAGTCTTGGTTCGCGATAAACGTTACTTGAAGTAATGGCAGTGGGCTTATCAGCAACTTCTGGCTTGAATAGTTCTGTTTGCCTGCCACCCATAAGTTCAATATAAACTTCCGACAAAAGCTGGGCGTCAATTAATGCACCATGTTTTGTTCTTTTTGAAAGGTCAATATTAAACCGCTTGCATAACGCATCAAGGTTGGCTGCTTGGCCTGGAAATTTTTTTCGTGACAAAACTACTGTATCAATTGCTTCTTTAACATCAAGATGTGGCAAATTCACGCGGGAAAACTCCGCATTAATAAAACCAATATCAAACGAAGCATTATGAATGACCAAAGTCGCTTCTTGAATAAATTCATGAAATTCCTGAGCAATTGAAGAAAAGGTCGGGAAATCTTTTAAAAAATCGTAAGTGAGACCTGAAACAGCTGATGCGCCAGGAGAAACGTCTCGTTCAGGATTAACATAACAATGAAAGGTGCGACCAGTTGGTATACGGTGAACAAGCTCAACGCATCCTATTTCTGTAATGCGGTGTCCGTCTTTGTGGCTAAGGCCTGTAGTCTCTGTATCTAGGGCAACTTCACGCATGTTGAACTAACCTTCAAAGGTGTTATTTGTCTTTTAGCTTATCGCTAAGCACAGAAAACGGAGAAACTTTTGCTTCTTTCTCGTTCTCATCAAATTCTATGTGGTCACCAGTTTCCCCTGCAAGCTTTGGGTTTTCTGGTAAACTTAAGGAAAGATATTCTAATGCCAAATTTCCAATGTCATATTCGCCATCAACGAATACATCACAATCATTATCAGGGTGTGATTCCTCATATTCATCTAAGCGCTTTTGAGAAGGCATAAGCATTACGGTAAATTGTTCGCTAATACTAGTCGTTACTGGCTCATAGCTAACAACGCTTGACTGAACAATGATCGCATTCAAACTTCCGTGCACTTCGTACGTTTTGTTAATTAGCTGCTTAATCTGAGTCTGAACAGTAAATGACTTCAAATCAAGCAAGTCAAAAACCTCCATAATTTGTTCACACTGCTCTTTTGATGCACTAAAGGACATGGCTCTTCCACGAAGATGCGCTTGTTCTAAATCAATAACATGGGAAAAATAATTCACAGACAAACCAAATTATATAATGGCGGGAGTGACGGGACTCGAACCCGCGACCTCCGGCGTGACAGGCCGGCGCTCTAACCAACTGAGCTACACCCCCGGGTTTATTACCCTAGGCAATGATCTGAAACTAATCAATCGCCGTTTTTTTGTCAAGCAATTTTCAGTATTATTTTAAATAATGCCCTACTCTTTTAGGTGATTATTCTAACAAACCTATAAAATTGCTCAGCTTTTCGCTTTCTACATGCTTAAATTTCAACAAATCACTATCTTCTCGCCATTGCTCAGGCTTAGCATTTTTATAAGCTTCATTTTGTAATTTTTTTTCTAAATGCTGCGCTTCTTTTTCAAGGGCTTCCTTTTTTTGAGACAAAATACTTTTAGCACTTATAGTATCAAGAGCCGTATCAAAGGCTACATAAACGGTTGCTCCCTGCACAACACAAGGTAAACTGTTTTTAGGCGGCGTATCTGAATCCCATGATTCAATTGAAGAAAAACGCGCCATTGAACTTAATACACCTAAATAAGGATCAAATTTATTTTCAAGATCTGGCTCATATTTTATATACGCCTTAAGCATGGTACCGCCTGAAATATTTAATAACCCCTTCAAAGAACGCACTTCATCAATCAAGCACCATAGAGTATTTGTGTGATTAGAAGCAAAATGAACTTTCTTCTCAGCATATTTGTAATCTGTCAAACACTCATGCATTTTAAAATATTTTGCTAAATAGCTAGTGATGCTTGGCATAATTGGGTGCAGCAAGCTTAAGTACTCAAACAGTGCCTGCATCGCCATTTTTTTTGTAGTGTCAGCTTGGTCACCTTGGTCACCTTGTACCAGTACTTTTAGTGCTTCTAGGTACTGATCACAAAATACATACCAAAAACTTTGGTAAAGGCCTTGTGCAGCAAGGTCAAACCGATGTTCATTCAGATGATTTATTGTTGTGTCTTTAAGGTCAGCAAGATGATTCGCCATCCACTGGTCAATGGGGTGTGCATCAGATGATGGAGCAAATCCTTGCTGAAACTGACAATCATTCATTTCTAAAAAGCGTGCGGCATTCCAAATTTTAGTACAAAAGTTGCGGTATCCTTCGATTCGGCTTTCTCCAAGCTTAATGTCGCGTCCTGGTGCTGCAAGGGCTGCCAGTGTATAACGCACCACATCTGAACCGTATTTATCCATTAATATCAAAGGGTCGATTACGTTTCCCTTGCTCTTTGACATTTTTTGACCCTTTTCATCGCGCACTAGCGCATGTATATACACCGTCTTAAACGGCACATCGCCCATGAAATGTATGCCCATCATAATCATGCGGGCAACCCAGAAAAAGATAATATCAAACCCTGTTACCAATGTATCGGTCGGATAATAGCGGCTAAGTTCTGGCGTTTTGTCGGGCCACCCAAGGGTTGTGAATGGCCACAGAGCACTGGAAAACCACGTATCAAGCACGTCTGTCTCACGCCTAAGTGTCACATTTTCGCCTAATTGCTTGCGAGCTGCTGCGTATGCTTCTTCTTCTGTCTTTTCAACAAAAATTTCTCCATCAGGTCCAAACCAAGCAGGAATCTGATGTCCCCACCAAATTTGACGTGAAATACACCAAGGCTGAATATTATTTAGCCATTCAAAATAGGTATTTTCCCAATGCTGTGGCACGAACTTGATCTTACCTGTTTTCACAGCATCAAGTGCTGGTTTCGCCAACACTGCAGCATCAACAAACCATTGGTCAGTTAAATAAGGCTGAAGCTCAACCCCAGAACGCTCTCCATAATGCATTGACCCAACTCTTTCTTCAGTTTTTTCAAGAAATCCTTGGGCTTCTAGGTCAGCAACAACAGCAGATCTTGCTTTAATATAATACATACCGCGGTAAGCTTCTGGTACAGCATCATTCAAATGAGCGCGCTCGTTTAAAATATTAATCTTTTCGAGATTGTGACGCTTACCAATTTCAAAGTCATTAAAATCGTGGGCTGGAGTAATTTTTACAGCACCCGTCCCTTTTTCCATATCACAATAATCATCTGCAATAATCGGGAAAGTGCGGCCAGTTAAAGGCTGAAGAACCTTACGACCTATTAGTTTTTTATAACGTTCGTCTTCTGGATGAACAGCAACTGCTGTATCGCCAAACATTGTTTCTGGTCGGGTGGTCGCAATAACAACGTATTCTTGTGGGCTATCTTCCAGCGGATATTTAATATACCAAAATGGTTTTTTTTCATCTTTTGTCACAACTTCTAAATCAGAAACTGCTGTTAACAGTTTTGTATCCCAATTCACCAAGCGTTTATCACGGTAAATTAGTTTTTCTTTGTGAAGTTTTACAAAAACTTCAACAACTGCTTTTGAAAGCCCCTCATCCATTGTAAATCTTGAACGGTCCCAATCAGCTGAAATACGCAAACGTCGTTGCTGCTCAACAATAGTGTTGCCTGAATATTCTTTCCATTGCCAAACTTTTTCTAAAAATGCGTCACGACCTAGGTCGTGACGTGTAATTTCTTGCTCAAGTAACTGGCGCTCAACCACCATTTGCGTTGCAATGCCAGCATGGTCTGTTCCTGGCTGCCAAAGCGAATCAAAACCCATAGCTCGTTTAAAGCGAATCAAAATATCTTGCAATGTATAGGTTAAAGCATGACCTAAATGCAGCGAACCAGTTACATTTGGTGGTGGCATCATAACCGTATAAGGCGCTGTTGAATTATTCAAATCAGCTTTGAAAAATGACTCTGATTCAGAGTAAAGCTGGTCTTCAATCAATTGAGGGGTAAATTTATCGAGCATTTTTATATGAAATTTATATTTTATCGCATCATAGCGAATTACAACTTAACTGTCATGAATTCCTATTAACCTTTTTTTTACACTATGGTGCCACAATGGTGTTTAAGCAAAGAAGTGTCAAAGATTATGAAAATTATATTGATGATTTTATGGAGCGTGATTCTAAGCACACTAAGTGCAGCGCAAACGCCAATTAGCTGCGCAAAACCAGGATCAAATGGGCAAAACTACGACGCACAAAAACAAGTGCCACCTCAGTATCCTTACGCTCAGCCTCCTTATCCTCATTACGCTCCGCCACCTTATCCAATGACATGGCCACAGCAGGGTGTTAATCCTTATATGCAACGCGGACCAATGCAACCTAACACTGGCCAAGCAATGGGGCCACAGCAAGCAATGCAGCCTGGGTTTATCCCTGGAGTTGTTCCTCAGCAGCAGATTAATAATGGTTTTGTAAATTCTAATGGTAGCGTTGCTACCTTTCCACAACAGAGTGCTTCAACTGGTATGCAGTATGGTAGTGTAACACCAGCAGTAGCATGCAGATGTCCAAAGTCAGGACAAAAACAGGTGCCTTCAAGCAAATCAACAGATCCAAAAATTATTGCAGCAGAACAAAAAGTCGCGCAAAGTGCCATTGAGACAGCAAAAGCAGCAGCAGAAGCTCAAAAAATAGCAGCTGACTCCGTAGCAAGCTCTGCTCAAGAAGCTCAAAAAGCAGAACAAATAGCTAAGGAAGCCACACAAGAATCTGAAGCTAAGCAGCAAAAAGCAGAAGAACTTGCTATTGTAGCTCAAAATGCTTTGGCTGCAATTCCAGCATCAGCAGCTAACGATGATGGTGTAGTGAAATTGTACGCTGATGCGGTCACAAATCCTCAATCCTCGGCAGGAGTTGCTGCGACTGAAGATAAAGGAATTAGAGTAATTTACTCCAATAGCAAAGCACCAGTTCTTATAAGGCCAGATGTATTAACATCAGAGCAAGTTGAGGCATTAAAAGCACAAGCAGCAAATCCAACCCATCAGGCTGCTGCAGGCTCTGTTGCTTCTTCATCTACAACTCCGGCGGCAGCTACAGACGGACGCTCATCGCTTGATGTGGAGCTTGATAAGATGAAAGGTTTTAGCCAAGCGTTATCGCATCTACCTGCTGCGTAGCTTGGTGCATAGCCACTATACCGCCTGTCCATTTTTCGTAAATGCATGTGGAAAAACCACGGTTCAGCATCATTTCACGCAAAATGCTTGGCTTTGGAAACTGACGAATGCTCTCTACTAAATATTGATAAGCATCTCTGTCTTTGGCAATTCGTTCTCCAACCCACGGAATAATTTTGAATGAATATAGATCATAAAATGGTTTCAAAGCTCCCTCGGGTGGTAAAAACTCTAGGCAGCTTAATGTACCTCCTGGTTTTAAAACTCTCGCCATTTCATCCAGCGCTGCGTCTTTATTGGTAACATTGCGAAGACCAAAAGCAATTGTGACCCTATCAAAGCTTGCGTCAGCATAAGGAAGTTTTTCCGCATTCCCAATATGCCACTCAATGTCCAATACCCCCGCATTAATGGCCTTATTTTTCCCTTGACGCACCATTTCATAGGTAAGGTCACAAACGGTCACATGAGGGGCTAAATAAGCTTTATCTTTAGCAATGCGAATAGCAATGTCTCCGGTGCCTCCGGCAACATCTAAAATCTTCATATTTGGCTTTAAAGCCAATTTTTCAATGAATGATTTCTTCCAACATCGATGCAATCCAAAGCTCATGACATCATTCATCACATCATACTGGTTAGATACACGCGAAAATAAATCGCTAACTAATCTAGTTTTTAACTTTGATTTAACGCTTTTAAAGCCAAAATCAGTATAGTCAGTGTTGTGGTCGTGTTCCATATATACAGGCTCATAAAGCTAAGGCATAATGCTGTAGCTTAGCATAGGAAAAAAATATGGTAGAGATCCTTCTGTTTGCAGTGTTGTCAGTTTATTTAGCATACCGTTTGTGGGGCGTTCTTGGCACTCGCACTGGTAGCGAAAAACAGCGTCAATGGTCACGCCCAGAAACTATTGATGATAATGTCATTATCATGCCTCAAAAAAATATAGTGCAGCAGACTGAACCAGAAGCTAATATCATTGTACCTGAGCCATTTACTGATCAGCTTAAAACCATAAAAAAATCAATCAAAGATTTTACCCTTGATCGCTTTGAAGCAGGAGCAGCAAATGCTTTCCGCGCAGTTGTGCAAGCTTTTGCCAACGGAAACACTGAACGCTTAGAACAGCTGGTTGGTCCAAAAGTGTTAAAGGGTTTTCAAGCGGCTATTAAAACGCGCACAAAACAAAAAGAAACCATGAATATCGACATAAAAGACGTCGACGTTGAAATTGAAGAGATTATCTTAGTAAAAACAGTTGCTCAAATATTAGTTCGCTTTACTAGTGATCAGGTTGTTACCACAACGAATAAGGCCGGTGAAATCATTGATAACACCAACCTTATTACCAACCGCATGATTGACCGTTGGACTTTTGAAAAAGACCTGAAAGAAACTGGTCCTGTTTGGCTATTAGTAAAAACCGAAAGCCTGGCCTAAACTGCTCCAAAAGCTTGCGTTTGCTTCTTTAAAGCCATCTTGTTCAAGTGCTTCATAGTTTTTTACGTAATCATTTAAATTAAAAATATCATCGTAATATCTAGCCTTGCCAAAACTTGACCCTAAATAGGGCTGGTGCTGAGTTATGCCTTCCCCAAAAATCAAATAAAATACCACGTCTCGTGGATCAAGCTTTATACCTCTAGATGTTAGCTGTAGCCAATAACCAAATGCCTGCTTAAACATTTCATTTGCAGTTTCAGGACGATTGGTTTGCCACTGCACTAATAAAGTACTCAGATGTGTTCGTGTAGATTTCACGTTTGCGTAAGGTGTGTAACCAGCAGCAAACTTTGTTAGGGAGGACAAAGTTCGTTCTGGTGCATTAGTTAAGATATCTATTTGAATTGGTACAGCTAGCGGCATTGCTAAGATATGGTCAATAAACATTCTTGAAAAATCAATACGTAAAAATAATAACGCTCTTGCAGCTACCAAATAACAGTTTTTTACAGCTAATTTTGGTAGCGACATAATAATTGATACGCGCCGTGGTAGGCTTAGCTCTCCCATTATGTGTGCTGTTACAATGTCGTGAATCTCAATAAGGTCAGGATAAAATGATGGGGAGATTTCTTTAATTTTTTTATTATTTTGAAACCTTTCAACCAATTGTGTTTTCATACCAAAGGTTATTTCTTGAACAAAATGAGCACATGTCATTGTTGCAGCCTTACTGGTTGCATCCTCATCTTTCAAGTCAGACGAGGCGTTCAATGTTAATGATAAAATTAGCAAAAATAACGGGGGAAGTTTTTTAAAGTGCATAAGCGAATCCAGGTGAATGCCTCAGATTAATTTTAGGAAAAATTTAATTATTAATCAATAAAATTAACATTTTTACTGAATAGATCGTTGCGAATACGTTTCATCGTCTAACTGCGGCAATATATCAAAGCCAATAATATAGCGTGTATTTTCAAACCTATAAATTTGGTTGGTGCTTAGCTTCCCAAGTTGCACACAGCTAGGAACATTTTTTTTTGCTCGTAAATAATGTATTTCTATATCGACCCAAGCAACATTAGGATTTTCTTCATCAGCATCAATAGATTGCGCCTTAATCTTAAATAAGCGTCGCTCGTCATTAAGCACTTTTCCAAGCTCAAGCAAAATTCTTTCGCTTTTTCCAGTGTAGGTATCAACTATCGCAACAGAAACAAATCCGGGGAATTTTGCTGCATTAATTGGACATAAATATAATAAAAGTAAAATAATACGTTGCAAAATCTGATTGTCCACGTAATATAGGGAATTATTATTTTTAAGTTTGCCACATGGTAGTATCAACGGAAAGCCTGAAAGAACAATTAATTGCACTTCTTGATGACAAGAAGGCAGAGCATGTAAGCGTAATTAATTTGCAAAAGAAATCTATTCTTGCTGATTATTTGCTTATTGCTTCAGCTCAATCATCTCGACAGCTGTATGCTATTGCGGAACATATCGGCATTGAATTAAAGCGTCAGGGCATTATACCTATCGTTGATGGTGCGCCACCTACTGATTGGGTCGTTGTGGACGCTGGTGATATTATTGTGCATCTATTCCGCCCAGAAGCACGAGATTTTTATAATCTAGAAAAAATGTGGGGAAGCATTATGTCGGAACAAGCAGAAACGTCTACTTCCGCTGTACATTAATGAAGATTCAAATTATTGCCGTGGGACTGCTAAAAAGTGGTCCTGAGAAAGCTTTGTTTGACCAATATACCAAACGTTTAAACTACAAATTAAAAGTCATTGAAATAGAAAGCCGACAAGACAAGCAAATACCTGCATCGGCTTATCTGAAATCATTGTCCGAAAAAGATATTGTTATTATTTTAGATGAAGGCGGCGAAAACCTTTCAAGCAGGTCTTTTGCTCAAAAACTAGAAATCTACGGCCAAACTGGCAAACAGTTAAGTTTCATTATTGGTGGTGCCGACGGTATTCCAGAAGAAATTAAACTTCTGGCAAGCTTCAGCATATCATTTGGAAAACTAACCTGGCCACACCTATTGGTGCGTGCCCTTTTTGTAGAGCAACTTTATCGTGCACAGCAAATTATGTGTAATCATCCCTATCACCGCGATTAAGCGATAATATCTGGCCTTAACATTCCGTGAATTTTAATAACCTGGTCACGAACTTCATTCTTTTGCTTCTTGATTTTGAAAAAATCAAAATTAAGGACACCAGAATTACTGCGTACTGCACCATCTAACTGATGATCGAGGTCCGTTTGCTGCTTTCTAAGCTTTTGAAGCTGCATTTGCAGATTTCCTACTTCGCCAGAAACCATCATAATTAATATCCATTTATAATTTACCTACTATAGTTGTAGGACGATTTTTGAAAATTTCAATAGAAAAATTAATAAAAAATAAACTTTTTTGTGAAATAATACGAGAAATGGTGCCCAGAGCCGGAATCGAACCAGCGACACAGGGATTTTCAATCCCTTGCTCTACCAACTGAGCTATCTGGGCAACATAAAGACGTTTATAACCCGAAATAAGAACCTTGTCCAGCTGGAAAATATGTACTTTGCCAAAGTGCCGCTAATTCGCTAAATTACAATAAACATATTTCCCGAGCGCTATGATAAAAATTATAAGATCTTTCAAATTTTTGATGGTAATGGTTGCTCTTGGTGTGCTCGCGGGAATTTCTCATCAACCACAGGTTTTAGAGTTTGCTCGTATTTTAAGCGATGTTTTTATGCGTTTACTAAAATTAGTTAGCTTGCCAATCATTAGTTTTTCTTTGCTTGCAACCTTAACGGGTATGGGAAAATGGTCTGAAATAAAAAATCTTGGTCAACATGTCATTCGCTACACTGTCATAACAACCTTATTATCGGCAATTACAGCTTGGACTTTGTATATTATCGTTGAGCCAGAAGCTGCTATTCAAGTAACCACCGTGCCAGACATAGCAGGCATAAAAGATGCATCGTACCTAAATGCCTTGCTTAATATTTTTCCAAGCAATATATTGCAACCTTTTTTGGAACACAACGTCATGGGCGTTATGTTCATTACAGTCTTTTTAAGCTTTGCTGTGGTGCAGCTGCCATCAGAAAAACGTGATTACTTGCACCAGCTTTTTGACAGTTTGTTTTCAGCTATCATGGTTATCATCAGGTGGATCACTGCTTTAATGCCATTTGCTGTGTGGGCATTCATTGTGGAATTTACCCAAGAAGTACAAAAGGGGTTAAAAATAGGGGAACTTGCTTCGTATCTAGGCATCATTATTGCAGCAAATATTATTCAAGCTAGCGTTACCTTGCCGTTAATGCTTAAGAAAAATGGCATTCCCCCACTGCAGGCATTCAAAACAATGCTCCCTGCCCTTTCTTTAGCCTTTTTTTCAAAATCATCGGCAGCGGCCATGCCGCTTGCTATGCAGTGCAGTCACCGTTGCGGGGTAAGCAACAAGGTTAGCCAATTTAGCTTTCCCTTGTGTACCAGTATAAACATGAACGCTTGCGCGGCATTTATATTGATTACGGTTTTGTTTGTTGCGGAAAACTACGGAGTCCACTTCACTTTCTTAGAACGTATTCTTTGGATTGCCATGGCAAGCGTTGCAGCTATAGGTAATGCTGGTGTTCCTATGGGGTGTTTTTTCCTAAGTTGCGCTCTTCTTACAGCTATGGGGGTCCCTATCACGATGATGGGGGTTATACTGCCCTTTTACGCTCTCCTTGATATGCTAGAAAGCGCAATCAATATTTGGTCAGATGCCTGCGTAACATTAATTGTAAATAAAAAAGCCGAGTAAAAACCCGGCTCTCTTTTTCTTGAAGTTCTTTATCAATGTTTGGCCCTTTTAGCAGATGAACCTCCCTTAGAAGAAGATTTTCTTTTATTTCCTGCAGCTTTCTTTTTTGCATCAGCTTTCTTTTTTGCATCAGCTTTCTTTTTTGCATCAGCTTTCTTTTTTGC
>CAYUNR010000013.1:18552-32381 GCA_964446295.1 uncultured Candidatus Finniella sp.
CATCAGCTTTCTTTTTTGCATCAGCTTTCTTTTTTGCATCAGCTTTCTTTTTTGCGTCAGCTTTCTTTTTTGCGTCAGCTTTCTTTTTTGCGTCAGCTTTCTTTTTTGCGTCAGCTTTCTTTTGTGATGCATCGTCTCCACCAGCAGCTGCATCATCTTTATTCTCCGGCTCACCTTCTGCTTCTGGTTCTTCGGGTGGGGTATCTTCTTCTGATGCGTCCGCAGCATCATCTACTGGCGCGTCCGTGTTATCATCCGACTCGGGAACATCCCCTGATGTATCCGCTTCATCATTTGACTCTACGTCCGCTGAATCATCAGGGGCAGCATCATCTGATGCATAAATATTCCCGCCACACAATAAAATGCCAAGCAACGTATAATAAATGACTTTCATACCAACCAACCTTTTTTGCTTTTAATAATCATATTTAACCAAACATTTTTGTAATATTGGCAACTTCATCTGTTATTTTTTCTTCTGGTTCTGAGATTTTGCTATTTTCTGATTCAGTTAGATTTTTATCCTCTTGTTTACTGCCATCACATGCTGCATTATCTTCGCTTGTATCAGCTCCATCAACCTCTGGTTCTTCTGAACCATCGTCAGGCGTATCTGTTTCAATTTTTTCAGTATCTGAAACGTCAACATTAGCCTCATCACCATCCTCCGCAACAGTTTCTTCTGGTGGATACAGATCTGTAGCGTGCAATACTGTCGCACAGCACAAAAAACAAATTACATAAAAATAAACCACTAATAATTAACTTGATTAATACATACAAATTAATTATACAGTGGCAAATATTAAAAAAGTGTTTATTTCGAGAAAACTATGCTTCCTCTTCTTCTTCTTCTTCTTCTTCTTCTTCTTCTTCTTCTTCTTCACTTTCGGTACTTGCGCTTTCTGCTTCTTTTGCATCTCCTCCTGTAACTGGTGGCACTGTAGCAGCGTTCATAGGCGCAAACATTGCTGCAAAAAGTATTATTGCTAAAATAGATAGGCGAATTAGTGTCATGTATTGTATTCCCAATAAAATGTTTCTTTATAAAAGCTTAAATAGTAAAAAAAAAAAATACAAGAACTTGAAGAAAATATCACATACAGTTACCCCTCACTCCCCAAAGAAACATTAAAATTGTATTTTTATTGCTCAAAAAACATATGGATGTGCTGTGTTTGAATATTTTTTTTCAAAAAAACTTACGAATCTGTGAAAAACCCACTTGTAGAATTGGCAAGAAGCGGTACAATAAAAGAAGGTAAAAATAAAGTTGATTAGTTATGCCAAAAACAAACTTAATCCATGATGAATTAGAATTACGCCCACGCATTAGCGTTATTGGTGTCGGTGGAGCTGGTGGAAACGCAGTTAACAATATGATACGCGCAAAGCTTGAAGGTGTTGAATTTTTAATTGCAAATACTGATGCTCAGGCGCTTACTCAGTCGCTTGTGCCCAAAGAACGACGCATTCAGCTTGGATTAACCGTTACTCAAGGTCTTGGTGCAGGTTCAAAGCCAGACGTTGGGCGTGCATCAGCAGAAGAATCAATTGAAGAAATTCTAGATCTTATTAAAGGTAGTAATATGTTATTTATTACTGCTGGTATGGGTGGTGGAACTGGTAGTGGTGCCGCTCCTGTTATTGCGCGTGCTGCTCGTGAAATGGGCGTGCTTACAGTTGGTGTTGTTACAAGACCGTTTAATTTTGAAGGATCTCACCGTTCACGCACAGCTGAAGGCGCTATTGATGAACTTCAGCAATACGTAGATACACTAATCATTATTCCAAACCAAAACCTATTTCGTCTTGCTAATGAACGCACAACCTTTGCTGATGCATTCAAAATGGCTGACGATGTTCTTTATTCAGGCGTGCGTGGCGTAACAGACCTAATGATTATGCCTGGCCTTATCAACCTAGACTTCGCAGATATTCGCGCTGTAATGGCTGAAATGGGCAAAGCAATGATGGGAACTGGCGAAGCCGAAGGCGAACGTCGCGCATTAGATGCTGCTGAAGCGGCAATTTCCAACCCACTTCTAGATGATGTTTCTATGAAAGGCGCGCGAGGCGTTCTTATTAACATTACTGGTGGCTACGACATGACATTGTATGAAGTAGACGAAGCTGCAAACCGCATTCGTGAAGATGTTGACTCAGAAGCGAATATTATCTTTGGTTCAACTTTCGATGAGCGTTTGAATGGCAGAATGCGCGTATCTGTTGTGGCAACAGGTATTGGCGAATTGGTGCCATCTTCTATGCACTCAAATCAACAAGCGCGCCCAACTGTGACTGCGCCAACAAATGATGCTTTTTCTGTGACAAGACCAGTAACCAATGGCAATGTGTTTTCAGCTTTTTCTGGATTCAACCAAAATGCTACTCAAAGCCCAACACCAACGTATGCCGAATCTGTTCATGATTTAGCGTCCGGTCAAGATCACTACCAGCAAACTGAAACCAACCTTGAAAATTTTGAGGAAGCTTCCGAGATGCCTAGTGCAACTTCAGAAGAGTATGTTCCAGAAGAAATTACTTCAAAGGGTTTTGCAGACCACATGCAACCAATTGAGCATCAGTCTACAGAGAAAAAAAGAAGCCCTAGTCTTTTTGAGCGTTTTACAGGCGTTAGCCGTAAAACTTCACAACAGGGGCCTATGATTGAAACAAATTTTGCTCAACAAACGTCTCAGAAAAAGGATGATCTTATCGACATTCCTGCTTTCTTGCGACGTGGTGGCTAAGTTGCTAATATATTAAATCTCTGCTGACCTGCCTTCGGGCAGGTTTTTTTATGTCTACTAAAATAATTAACTAATCCAATCTGTTACGTGTTTACAATATTTAGAAAACCCTCGTAGACTTTATATAGATCAGATTTGATCCCTTCTACTAAACCCCTATTGTCTGGAGAGTAATATGAGTAAATTTTTTACTAAAACAAGTGCTTTTGTGTTTGTGTGTTCATCACTATTGTTTGCTGCTGATAATGCAGCTGTGAGTGTAGCCATTACGTCTGAAGAAGATAACAAGCCGCCTGTTGTTGGAGCTGTACTAAATCTAAGTGAAGTTATAACTGATATAGTACATGCTGAACCTGTTGTGCTTACCTTTCAAAAATGCGTTTTAAATTTTTCTGACACAACGCAAACAGCTCGTTCTTCTGCTAGAATTGCAACTTATTTATTGGTTGAAAAAGCCACTGGAACTTTAGACCTTGCAGACATAGCCTACCTTACCTGTGAAGGAATTGCGGCTGCATCTAGAAAAACCCCTGCGGCTTTTGGAAAATTAGCTCCATATTTTGCCGATGAAAATGCTGTTTACCTAAATATTGGGTACGTTATAGGAAGCATAGCAGTTGCTAGTCATGACTTAAGTATTTTGGGAACCTTGCCGTCGTGCACAACGTTTGTACAACAAACTATCGCTACAGATCTTCCTAAGCTTCTCACTAAATTAGGAGCATCTACCGAAGATCAAGCAGACATTACATTACTAGCAACAGTGTTTACTCCAATGTTTGCACAACTTCTGAACAAAACTTACACCGGAACAATGAATGCAGCAGCAGCCTTTGATGCAGTGATTGAAGACAGCGTGCCAGCGGGTTGTGGTTGTTTTGGCTTTGGTTCAAAAAAAGCTAAAAAATAATAAGAAAAATAAATGACAACATATCGCGTCATTGGTTGTATGACTGGCACATCATGTGATGGGCTAGACCTGGCATATATAGAAACCAATGGCGCAGATACACTAACTTTTGGCCCATCAGAAACTATTCCGTTTCCTACTGAATACAGCAATTTTTTGCGTGAGCGAATAAACCTTAGAGCACCTGTTCATTTTATGGATAGTGAGCTATCTAAAACCATTGCTAATTTTCACGTACAATACATAGAAGAATTCATGATTAATAATCAACTAACTGTTGATGCTATTGGTTTCCATGGGCAAGCAGTTTGGCATGATCCCGCTAACCAGTTAACGGTGCAATTAGGTGATTGTCAGCACCTTGCAAACTCAACGGGCATAAAGGTTATCGGGCAAGTTCGTCAAAATGATATTAAAAATGGCGGTCAAGGTGCACCGCTTGTGCCGATATATCATTTGGCATTAGCGTCTAAGCTAGAAAAACCAACAGCATTTTTAAACATTGGTGGTGTTTCAAACATAACATTTATTAATGCTGATGAAACTCTTATCGCTGGAGATACTGGCCCTGGAAATGCGTTGATTGATGATTGGGTTATAAAGCACGCAGGAACGCCTCAAGATACGGATGGTCAATATGCAGCGCAAGGCATTGTTAATAATGACCTTCTAAACAAATGGTTGCAGCATCCATTTTTCGACCTGCCCTACCCTAAATCCTTAGACCGTATGGAATTTCATCAGGTACTAAACGACTGCGGTGCATTATCGCTTGAAGACGGTGCAGCAACCCTAACCCAATTTACTGTCAAATCTATCATAAAAGGCATAAGCTTACTCCCAGAACAACCAAATCAATTAATTGTGTGTGGAGGTGGTTGCCATAACCCAGTGTTGATAAGCTGGTTACAGAAAAAATTTGCAAATGTGAAAAAAGCATCTGAAATCGGCTTGAATCCAGATGCTATTGAAGCTCAATTAATGGGATATCTTGCAGCACGATTTTTTGAAAATCTGCCCTCAAGCTTTGAAACTACTACAGGCGTAAAACAACCCACAATTGCCGGAGAGTTATTTCTTCCTGAATGTGTCTAAAGTTACAACATTTGAGCCATCTTTAGGAATCTCAGCGATTTTATCTTTAGGCGCTTTGTCACCCTTAATTGTTTTGCCAACAACTTCTTCAGGGGTATCTTCAAAAATTGGACTAAATTGCAGGCCAAATTTAACCGAAGGATCCACAAAGCTTAAAAGCGCAGCGTAAGGCACATAAAGCTTTTCATGGTTATCATCAAAGCATAACGTAACAGAAAAGCCATTTTCATCTGCTGCTAAGTCCCAAAATTCATATTGTAAGACAATGGTAACTTCATCACCGTATTGATCACGTAAATAGTCAGGAACCTCAACGCCAGGGTGCTCAGTAGCAAAAGTTATATAGTAATGGTGATCGCCTGGCAAGCCGTGCTTAACCGTGTAAGACATGGTTTTATAAACAACTTCTCGCAAAGCTATTTGTACCATTGCTTCGTAATCTAATGGGTCTTGTGCCACGGTCGTATTCTCCTTAAGTCCACTACTAAATAGTGGGGGATATTCTGTTGCAAGGCTACCCCCCAAGCCCCTAAGTAGTTACTGCTTCAACAAACAGGGTTTGTTTAGGCAGCGATAGCCACAGCAGCTTGACGACGATTGCGGTTAGCAACGTTCAAGTTACGGTTAGCTACTACTCTACGAGTGCGATTCAATCTGCCACTTGTAATGTTTAGTCCGATAACGACGGTACCATGCCGAGCGAAAGACCTATCTTTACCACGCGTGTCGATCCTATGTCGCCCCCATAAAAATGGTGGAGGCGCCGGGTACCGCCCCCGGGTCCACTACGCCTATTCCATAAACCGTTTATCGCTATAGATGCAAGCATCACTTTAAATATAGTAGCTTCTGTAAATATTTCAAGGATTTGATTGAATTACTTCGTAAGGTGTTGATGTGCAATGACAGAACTTAACAATATGTTTCCGTAATAATGGGGGTATTCCTCACCACCTGCGCGGTTTGCTTCTATTTTTAATGCTTCTGGATTCAAGCTATAACCATCAATTTCTAACAGATAACATTCATCCGCATTAAAGAATTTTTGCCAAATGCGATTCCATTGGTTTTGAAGACTTAAATGAATAAAGCCATCTTGTTGATCAAGCTCAGAACCTAAGAAAACTCTTTCACTTTGAAAATTTTGCCATTGAGCAGGCGTTAGAATTTTAAAAAATCTATTTTCCATGCGGTAAGTATAAGATTCTAAGCGTTACGAATCAATGATAATTGCATAATATGCAGTCTTACGTTTTCAACCATTTCTCTTTTATAAAACGTATTGATTCTTTTTTTTATACGGTTTTCTAAAATACTGGCAGCAGGTGCTTCTGGCCCTAACCATAACAGAGACATAGCAGAATATAAATCGCAGAATATTTCATCTCTTAGCTTAATAGTTTCCACTTGAAGCTCACGATAATTATCTATTCCTGTACTTTTTAGCTCAACCATAATTGTAAGATGTCCAGCTAAATCACCCTTTTTGATAACCGGCACCACCATAACTGGGATCATTAAATAAGGTAAGCGCGAAATATATCTACGTTGGATTTTTTCTAAATAACTACTACCAGATGACTTTTTCTTGCTATCGCTTATTTTTGCTTCGGCATTTAACATGCCAAAACAGGCACTCAAAGAAACTAATACGCCGATAAGGTAACGATTTAAAGTATTCATACAAAATTGGTTTTTTACAGTTCTTTGTGTTACCTTCTATTTTATATGGTAAATGATTAACAAATTATGTCTGTAGCTGATTTAAGCCTACGATCTTTAGAAATTTTTCGCGAACTTGTTGATACATATGTAGAAACGGGTGAGCCTGTTGGTTCTAGAACTTTATCACGTCGCATAAAGACCTCATTATCTCCTGCTACCATTCGCAATGTAATGGCAGATTTAGAAGAAGCCGGTCTATTATACGCTCCGCACACATCAGCAGGCCGTCTTCCTACCGCCGAAGGGCTAAAGCTTTTTGTGCACGGAGTTCTAGAAGTTGGTGCAATATCAGAACCAGATCGTTTAAAAATTGAAGACCACTGCAAAGCAGCCGGTAAAAGTGTTGAAGATATTTTACAACAAGCAACGGGCATGCTTTCTGGCCTATCAAAATGTGCAGGGCTTGTTATGGCGCCAAAATCTCAGGCTGCGCTTCGACACATTGAATTTGTGCATTTAGGTAATCAACGTTCTTTAGTCGTTTTGATAAGCCAAGATGGAATGGTTGAAAACCGCCTTATTGAACTGCCTGACGGCATTACCCCATCTATGTTAAATCAGGCATCTAATTACATTAATGCTCATTTTTACGGAGCAACCTTACAAGAAATTTTTCAACGCATTCATTCCCAAATGAATCAGAATAAGAATGAACTAGATCAGCTATCACAGCGCGTAATTGAAGCAGGAATTGGTGTATGGAGCGGTGATAAAGATAACGGCTCACTTATCATCAAGGGCCAAAACAACTTATTGCAAAATGTTCAAGAAATGGATGATCTAGAAAAAATCCGTGGCCTTTTTGATGTAATGGATACCCAAGAAAGTTTGCACAAGTTACTAAATGCATCAATTCATGCAGAAGGTGTACAAATTTTTATAGGTGCTGAGAATAATTTGTTTTCTCTGTCAGGCTGCTCCATGGTAGTATCGCCCTATACAAATGCTCAACGCCAGGTCGTTGGTGCCATAGGTGTGGTAGGACCAGCCAGAATGAATTACGGAAAAATCATTCCCCTGGTAGACTACACAGCAAAATTAGTTAGTCGATTATTAAGTTAAGGTGAAATATGGATACACAGGACGTGCAAACCCAAGAAGAAATGAATGAACCAGTAACTACAGAAACTGAAGTGCTGACAGAGAGCGAAAGCGCAATTCTGGAATTAAAAGACCAGCTGCTTCGTGCACTAGCAGAAAATGAGAACACACGCAAACGTGGCCAAAAAGACAAAGAAGATGCTCTAAAATTTGGCGTTTCCAATATGGCGCGTGACATGATTGGTGTAGCAGATAACCTTCGTCGTGCTTTAGAAAACAAATCTGAAAATCCAGCGGATCTTGCTGAAGCATTATTTTCAGGGGTTGATCTTATTTTAAAAGACTTAGAAGGCATTCTTGGTCGACATGGCGTTCAACGTATTGACGCTACTGGTCAACAATTTGACCCTCATTTTCATCAAGCGGTGTTTGAACATGAAACAGATGAGCATGCTCCAGGTACCGTTGTGCAAGTCATGCAAGATGGTTACAAAATTCAAGACCGTCTTCTAAGACCAGCTATGGTATCGGTTGCAAAGGCTAAACAACAAGGCGTAGCATAGTCAGTTTTGGGAGGAGGATATTACTGCCATAGTCCTATCCTCCAGAATTAATTCTACTGAGATTTACTCTCTTCATACCCCCCCAAACCTCTTCTTTGCATAGCAGCTAGCTGTACTCGTCGCTGTTGGTCTGGTGTTAGGGGAGGAACTTCTGCTGCTGCCGGTGCATCATTGTTTCTGATTCCTGCTGCTCCAGCTGGTGCTGGTGCAGGAGCTGCTGCCGCTGCCGCTGTAAAATCTTCTTCAACTCTCCCTGGTGCCGCTTTTAACTGTTGCGCTCTTAGATTCCAAGAATTTCTGAAATCTTCTCTAGTTGAAAAATCCCCAGCAGCTGCATCACCTGCCGCTAGATTTCTTTGAGCAGATGCTGCTGCCCTTTCCTCTGCCATCTTGGCGGCCGCTTCTATTTTGATACGCTCAGCTACTGCCTCAGCATCTTGTTTTGCGAGATCCATTGCTTTTACTTGAGCAAATCTGGCATCTTGAGTTGCCATTAATGCCCTTCTCTCAGCTTCCGCTTTTGCATCCGCATAAGCTTGTTGTTCCCTTTCCTGGTACTGGGCAATGTAGTCTGCCACATTGAGCTCAATCAAAGTTGAAGTTGAATCTGGATCTAACATTCCACCTTCTCTTGTGACTCCTTTTCCAAAAATCAAATGAAACACCACATCTCTTGGGTCTAGAACAATATGCTGGCCATCTGTTCCTGGAACCTGTCCATTGGCAAGATTATGTATGTAATCAAATACCTGCTGCAATAGAGCAGTATCATTAGCTGGTCGTATTCTCATCCAACCATCGGTTAGAGGTTTTAAATATTCTTCAATAGCATCAAGGTTACGAATTGCTCGAACTCTTTCTGGTACAGGAGCAGCTACTGCTGCAGGTTGTTGAGGTGCAAATTGTTCTAAAGCTTCCGGGGTAACAGGCACAAGACGTGCACTTGTTGGAATAGGGGTAGTATCAATCTGCACTCCCTGTAATCTGCCCTGCAGCACGCTAGTTGCTAACCGTTGATATTTTCCTGGGTTACAAACCAAATGATCGCCCTCCACAGCATCCGCAAGAGCACTAACAATACTTTGTTTAGCAAGCTCAACTTCACCTGGTGCGATATCTTTTTTCACAGATATTGTAGCAAAATGCCATAAGTGGGCTAAGCGTGTTTTTACCCGCTCATTCTCTGCTTGTAATAACCCTCCAAAATCATGAGTTGTGCGTCCTTCCCCTGTTAATGCTCTAATCGCCTTTGCATTTCCGCTTGCTTTAACATAAGAGGTCAATGCCGCTGAATCACGCTCAATCTCTTCAGGAGTTGGGTTCCATAAGGTTAATAACAAATTATAAGCTCTCTCAGTTTTTTTATCCCTGTCACCTGCATGCACATTAACCCCTGCCGCATAAGGGTTAGCACCTGCAGCAATTTCTGCACCAATTGGTGGAACTTCAGCATTTAGCTCAGTTTCCAGAACCTGAATTATCCGTTGACCTTTTTCCCTCTCATTAGCAACCCAGCGAACAAATAACAAAGCTCGGGCTGCTCTTAAAACACGTTCTTCAGGAGAGAGCTGGCTGAATCTATCGATGGCCGCTCTTCTATGTACTAGACTTTGTATTTGTGTGCCTAGAGTTAAAGCTGTTCCATAGTCAGCAGAATCAATCCTAGCAACAGCTCTAATGACCTCTCTTTTGTCATCCATTCCTACTGATAAGCTGTTAACCGTATTAATGAAGGCTTCTGTTAATTGGCTAGGATCAATCCTACTAATAATTCTAATGATCGGTTCTTTGCCATTTATTCCTGCTGACAGACGGTTAACCGTTGTAATAAAAGCCTCTGTTAATTTTATTGGGTCAATCTCTGCAAGAGCGGCTATGATCATTGCTCTTTGGCCTGGGTATTCTCCTTCAGCTAGTCTTTTTGTTGCAGATGTGAATAACTCATAGTCCTCAGGCAAAATCGTGCTAACATTACTCATTACATCTAACTTATCACGCAAGCTCATTCCTGTTGACAAACCGTTCACCGCCACCATGAAATTTTCATAATTTGTGGGAATAATTTTTCCAATGATCGCCACAACTCTAACTTTTCCCTCTGCCTTTACTGCACCCGGAAATTCGGTAGATAATTGGTTAATTGCCAAAAGGATATTTCCGTAATTTTCTATAGTCACGTCCTTCATAGCTTTAATAAGTTCAATTTTTTGCTGAAAAGTCATTTCTACGGCTATAGTGCTAATCGCTGTTGCAAACTCTTCAGTTAATTTACTCTCATCAATCTCTGCAATGGCTCTTATAAGGTGAATTTTTTCATCAGCATTTAATACTTCCGATAGCGCATTAACCACATTAATACATTTTTGTGTTAGTTTTTCACGTAATGCTTGGTTGTATTGCCACTGTTCTCCAAGCAAAGACAAAAATCTAGATATTCCAAAAAAGAGTGGCTCTTTTCCTGTTAACAACTTAAGAAACTTCTCAACAAGATCAGGAGGATATTTTTTTGGTTGGCTAAGTGCTTCGACAGCGCATAGTAATTTAATATTTTTCTTCATTTGTAATGGAAAACGAAGAATTAATTCTTCAACTCTATCGCCGAAATCTGGTGTCAGATGCATTCCAAAATATTTGGCAGCGTCAGAAATAAAATGACTTTTTTCGTTTGGATTTTCTAATATGTTTGTGATTTTAATAAGAATTTGATAGTTTTCTGGTAAAATCTTCCCAAGGCATCTAATTATCCAATGTTTATTGGAAGTATCAAATCCTGCTAACGCATCAACTGTTGCAATAAAATCTAAAAATTTTTCATTTGTGAGTTGTGCCTCATAATATATATAATCTATTGCCTTTTCAGTTTGAGTATATGCATAAGTTCTGCTGCTAACACCTTTGAGCAAGCGCTCGCGAAACTCGTTATAATGCATAGGAGCAGTATACCCTCTGCCAACAGCAGCAGGATGCAATATATTCATTGTTGGCACTAAAAAAAGAAAGGGTAATAAAAGTTTAATTTTCATGACAATAAAGCATTTTAACAACTGTTTAATAATACATTTGGAAAATTAAAAATTGGTTAATAAGGTTAAGCGCAATATTGTTTTGTTGCATTTTATAAATCGAAAAAAGATGCTAGTTTCTTGAAATAACATCTTTAATAATATGAAAAGCTCTAATGCAAGAAGGCAGTTTACAAGCACCAATCCGTCACATTATTGATTGGGAAAGTGATGCCTTCTACGACGAATCAGCGCTCGACAAAGAATTACGTCGTGTTTTTGATATTTGCCATGGGTGTCGCCGATGTTTTAACTTGTGCGATAGCTTCCCAACCCTTTTTGATTTGATAGATGAGAGCGTATCCGGCGAATTAGACGAAGTTAAAAGCGAAGAATTTTCAAAGGTTGTGGATGAGTGCACTCTTTGTGATTTGTGCTTTGTGAACAAATGCCCCTATGTTCCTCCGCACCAGTTTGATGTTGATTTTCCACACCTAATGCTACGCTACCGGGCAACCCAAGCTAAAACTCAGGGCATTAGTTTTGTTGATAAACAAATCAGTAAAACTGACCAAGTGGGACCAATTTCAGTAAAAATGGCACCAGTCGTTAACTGGGCAACTACAACGTCAAACAAGCCTTTACGCAAAGCTTTGGAGGTGGTCACAGGAATTGATGCAAAAGCAAACTTACCAATTTACGCCAACAAAACCTTGTGCCAACAGGTTGAATTAACACCCTGCTCTGTTAATATTAACGGCCCTGCTTACGGCCAAAAAGCTGTTTTGTTTGCCACTTGTTTTGGCAATTATAATAACCCTGCCATTGGCCTTGCAGCGCGTAAGGTTCTTGCACATCAAGGTGTTGATGTTGAAGTTGTCTACCCTGGTTGTTGTGGCATGCCTTTACTAGAAAAGGGGGATTTACAAGCGGTCGCCGATCAAGCCATAAAAATTAGCAATGCCCTTGCCCCTTATGTTGAAAAAAATATTCCAATCATTTCAATTATTCCATCCTGCAGTCTAATGCTGAAATCCGAATGGCCTTTGCTACTGCCTAAAAATGAACAGGTGCAACGTTTAAGCAAACAAGTTATGGATATTAGCGAATATGTTATTCACTTGCACAAAAAGTATACCTTAACCCAAGGCTTAGAATCCCTAGAAAATAAAGCTGTGACTCTTCACCTTGCTTGTCATAGTCGTGCACAAAATATTGGTGCAAAAGCCGCTGAAATGCTACGTCTTATTCCAAATTTAACCGTCCAAATTATTGAACGTTGTTCTGGCCATGGTGGTACCTGGGGCATGATGAACGCCCATTTTGAAACAGCCTTAAAGGTTGGAAAACCAGCAGCCAAACAAGCGCTTACTTACGATAACCCACTAGTGCTTTCCGAATGCCCGTTGGCAGCAAAACACATTTTGCAAGGCATGGACCTGCAATCAGACACAAGTCAAAGTGCCTATTCAACACTGCACCCAATTGAATTATTGGTGAAGAGTTATAGGATCAGCTAAAGAATTATTCTTCCCCTTTCACTTGAATATTTTGTCAATTTTAAGTACGTTAACACAGTGCGTCCTTAGCTCAGCTGGATAGAGCGGCGGCCTTCTAAGCCGTAGGTCAGAGGTTCGAATCCTCTAGGACGCGCCAATTCTATGGTATCACCTTTGACAAGAGGCCTCATGAAGACCCTGGTTGTAATCCCAGCCCGCTTAGAATCCACTCGCTTACCACAAAAGGCCTTGGCAGATATTTGCGGTAAACCAATGATTGAATGGGTTTTAAACCAAGCAAAACAAAGCGCTGTTGGTGACGTTGTTGTAGCAACCTGTGGACCTGAAATAGCTAACGTTGTTGAAAAAGCCGGCGGTCGTGCAATTATAACCGACCCTGCCCTACCTTCTGGAACTGATAGAGTATGGGCTGCGTATGTAGCCATGGGTAAGCCTGATGTTGATATTATTATTGGCCTGCAAGGAGATTTACCACTATTAAACCCAAATTTGCTTCGAGAACTTTTAAAGCCTATCCAAAATTTTGATGTTGATATGGTGACTCTTGGGACTCCCATTACTGACCCTGAAGAAATCACAAATCCAAATGTGGTTAAAATTGTCATGGACCAACCCAAAAATAACATTGCAAGGGCAATCTATTTTTCAAGGGCTGCAGTTCCTGTTAATGCTTTAGTTTACTACCACCACATTGGTATTTACGCATATCGCCCTAAAGTACTAGAGGCGTACGTTAATTACCCCCCATGTTATTTAGAACAAACCGAACGCTTAGAACAGCTACGCTTTTTGCAACACGGATTTCGCGTTGATGTAGCTGTAGTTGATTCAACCCCCGTATCAGTTGATACATTATCAGATTTAAACCGGGTGCGTGCAGCTGCGCCCAACCACGAGTAAGGATTTTACACATGAAAAATACAATTATTTTAGCGCTTGCCTTAGCCTTAATTGGATTTGGTATATTTCTAGGCGTTGGCATTCGCAGCAAGTCAAACATTATAGAAAAACCAATCACCCTTTCTATGACGGAAAAACAATCATAGAAATGATTGCCCTAAATCCTGCTCAATTAAAACGCTTGTTCAGCACCATTAAACCAGTATCATTGTGGTTTTTTTTAATTTCAGCGCCCATTGCATTGTTTTATGCCCTATACATTTCACCACCAGATTATCTGCATGGTGACTTGGTTCGTATTTTGTACGTGCATGTTC
>CAYUNR010000014.1:0-31749 GCA_964446295.1 uncultured Candidatus Finniella sp.
TAAGTAAAAATGTTATTAACAATCTAAATTTTAAACAGAAAATGTTTAATAAATTATTAACAGCATCACTTAAAATACCAAAAAATACCCAAGCTCTAGAAAATCTACCGCACCCCCTGCTATAGTTTTCGAAAATAGCTATTGAGTTTTTTATGAAAAGTCCTTTTTTGCAAAATCTACAATCTAAAGGGTTGCTCTTTCAAGCAACTGACCTTGAAGCTTTAGATGAGCTATTTGCGAATAAGGAACCAGTTGTTGCCTATATTGGCTTTGATCCAACCGCTAGCAGCTTGCATGTAGGCAACCTAAGCCAAATTATGACATTGCGCCTACTGCAACAACATGGGCATAAACCCATTGTGTTAATTGGTGGAGCGACAGCACAGGTAGGAGATCCATCAGGCAAAGACGAAATGCGTCAACAAAATAGTGATGAAACAATTGCTACTAACATTGCGGGCATTAAAGAATGTTTTGCAAAATTTTTAAAATTTGGAAACGGCCCCACCGATGCGGTTTTAGTTAATAACGCCGATTGGCTAATAAATATTAACTATATTGATTTTTTAAAAAATTACGGTCGCCACTTTTCAGTCAACCGCATGCTCAGCTTTGATAGTGTTAAATCACGCCTTGATCGTGAACAGCCTTTATCATTCTTAGAATTCAACTACATGATCTTGCAAGCATATGATTTCATGGAATTGTTTAAAAAGCATAAATGCGTTTTGCAACTAGGTGGCTCTGATCAGTGGGGTAACATCGTCAATGGTGTTGAATTAACGCGCAGAGTTTTAGGCAAACCAGTATTTGGCCTAACCAGCCCCTTGGTGACAACTGCTAGTGGTGTAAAAATGGGAAAAACAGCAAAAGGTGCGGTTTGGCTGAACGACAATATGCTCAGCCCTTTTGAGTACTGGCAGTTCTGGCGCAACACCGACGATGCTGACGTAATTCGTTATATGAAAATTTTCACCGATTTTACCGTTGATGACCTTGCAAAATACACAAAGCTTGAAGGGTCAGCCTTGAATGACGCAAAAATTGCATTAGCAGATGCTGCAACAGCCATGTGCCATGGTCCAAGTGTTTTGACTGAAATTCATGCCCAAGTTCAGGCAGCTTTTGGTGCTGGTAACGACGCTGACCTTCCCACTAAATGGATAGAAGAATCACAAATTGACATACCAACATTGGAAACGTTATTGGTGGCTTCTGGATTATGCGCAAGTAAAGGTGAGGCAAAGCGCCTAGCACAAGGTAGGGGACTTCGCATTAATGGCGAACAAGTTACTGACCCAAGACAAGAGGTGGATGTTTTGGCACTTCGCGCTGCGCCTATAAAAATATCATTAGGTAAGAAACAACACTGTTTAGTGCAAGTTAGATAGTAATACTATCTAACCTTTACATAAATATATTCAGTGCGTTCGCCAAATTTCTGCGTGCCCTGCAATGCAAACCCTACTGTTTCAAATTTTTCTGTAAGGTCTGGTAGGTAAGTTCGAAATGTTCCACCAATACCTAAACTATTTGAGATGTATTCCTCATGGGCAGATAACATAAAAGCGTGATCAATAATATTTCTAATGGGACTTCTGCCTTCTGTTTTTAATTGAGCTAATGCCGCCCAGAAAGTAGGAGTCACTGCATCTGCAAAAATATCAGCATGAGCACCACCATCATAAGAAATATTAGCAGAAAGCCCCCCTTCAGTTATGGCAACAGCAATCTGTCCGTCATGATCACATTGGCAATGTTGGCAAGAATGCACAAAAGTTTTATTTGTATAAGCTTCTAAAAAGTCGTCAGCAAAATATGCAGATGTTCCTGCAACATCTGCTATCAAAGAATGTCCGCAACCCAAAACTAGTGTGTCGGCTTCTCCTTCTAATGCTATACGCCTTAGAAGTGATTGAGTAAAAGTATGACTCCTTATTTCTGTGTCAAAAAGATGATGATCACCAGCAACCAACCCCTCAACCAATAAATGCATGCGCATCGCTGTAAAGCCAGAATTTAAGTATGTCTCTTCAGCAAAAAATATCTTTGCCAAAAAATGTTTTAGTAATTCACTATTACCACCACTAGTTCTCAAGCGGTGATTGTACGCAGCAACCACACTTTGAGACTGAGTAATTAGTTCTTCCACAAAAGCTTCAAATCCGACAGCATCCCCATCTGTTGTGTGTAATATATCTAAAATCCCTGCAAACATCCCATAACTATCAACGGTACGTAGGTTAGGAGCAACAGGGCGATCTCCTTTAAACGATGTGCAATATTTTTGTCTTATCATTTCTTTGAAAAATTCAGTTGAAAAAATATCTTCTCGCGAAAACGCAAGAGGCTCTAACTGAATAGAATCAATGTGTTGTTTTATGTTTTGCGCCAAAGGTTGTTCTGGGAATGTATCAGCAAATGCTGACCATCTGGCTTTATCAAAAGTTAAGATTTTAAAATAACCCGGAATAGTTCTACCAAGGCCAAGACTTGGAACTAATTCAATTTCTGTAGCTTCTGTTGCAGCATACATTGATACTGTAAAACAGAATGACACAGCTAGTTTTTTAAAGAATTCTTTTGCACACATGATATTAACAACAGTGTAATTAGACAACTGCAGTTAATATAATTCTAAAAACATTTTTATTTGGTTAATGTTATTTATTAAATATTATGAAAATAAATAATTCCCAAACCAAGAAGCAGTAATGCTTAAGAAAACACTTGCTATTATGTAAGCAAATGCCATGACTATTTGTTGGTTTTGAATCATACTCAAGCATTCTAATGAAAATGCAGAAAATGTTGTAAATCCGCCTAAAAATCCTATAAGCAATATTGGTTTTAGGTGTGCGAATTTAGTTGCCACAACTCCTGCCAAAAACCCACCACTTACATTTACAATTAATGTGGCTACAGGTAATCCCATAATGGGAAAAACGCACAAGCTAAGCAAATAGCGACTTAAGCACCCTGCCCCTCCGCTTAAAAAAACAACAAGAGCATTAGCCATAGATAGCCTGTTCATGATTTGGGTTTTGAGCCAACAGAACTGCCGCGACCAACCGATGAGAACCATCAAGATATGTATTGTGGGTATAACGCATAAATTTTTCTACTGCTTGAGCAGAGTGCGCATATATTTCTGGTTCCTTCAAAGCTTGCGTGTATAAAAACTGGTGAAGCAAATGCCCTAAAAAGGTATCGTCACTTAGTTTTAAAAGGTCTTGAATAGCTGATTTTAAATCATTCAAGTTGGTAATCATCAAAAGTTTCTGAATAGCTTGTATGGTGACACTACCACCAGCCGCCACAATTTTTTGATAATTTCCAGGCGAACCAGATGCCATAGAAAGAACTAGCGCATCAGCTTCATGTCCAATAACTTGACTCATATCAGTGTCTGATAACGACTTGAAATTGATAGTCAAACACCGCGACCTAACAGTAGGTAGCACGCTGCCAATACTGTGACAAATCAAATAAAAAAAAGCATCTTGAGGAGGCTCTTCCAGCATTTTCAACAAGGCATTTGCAGCTTGTCGGTTTAAATTATCGACTGAGTCAATAATAATAATTCTAGGGCCTGCAACTGCCGCTTTTTGTTTTAAGCTATTTAGAAGAGTACGTACTTGTTCAATGGTGATGTCATTTTTCAGTTTTCCATCATCATCTTTGAATTGGCAAATATAAAAATAGTTCGGGTAGGCACCTGCTGTACATTGCTGCTCAACGATTTTTTTATTAAAAGAACTTGCCTTGGTCAAAACAGCTATTGCTAATTCACGAGCCAACGTTGATTTTCCAATGCCCCTCGGACCACCAAGCAAAAATGCATGATGCTGCTTATTTTCAAGAGCTGATTCTAAAATCGCAAAAGGAGATGTATGGCCAATGATCATAGGCCAACATTACCGGGAAAATGCTATAAAAAAAACCCCATAGATAATAATGGACTTTAGGAACTATCAATCACCAACTATAATAGTTGGCATTCCAAGCACAATTTTTCCACCATGACCACATGGATCAGTCATACGGGCCATAGGTTTTCCTTGCGCCATTACTGTAACACTTGTCGCAGCAACTACATCTGGAGGTCCAACACAAACAGATATATCACCAATAGTCGCGGCAGGAGGACCACTTACCAAGACTGTAGCAGCTGTGCCAATTACTGGGCCACCTACATGGGGAACAATCACCGTTACACTTGGACAAACATGCAAAGAACCCATAAATGCTGCAGGTTTTCCCATTACTGTCTCCTTATACAGACTTTAATGAACGTAAAGTCAGGTCAATTTCGCTTGGCTCATCAAGAGTAAGGGGGTTGGGGTCGAGCTCTTGAAAGCGCCTAGCACTTACAAGTACACGTTGTTCAAATGACCCAACAGTACTGTTATACGCTTCCACTGCTGTTTCTAGCCCTTTACCCATGCGACTCATATGACCTGACATATCGCCCAAGCGCTTATAAAGTTCTTGCCCCAAAACTGAAATTGCTTTGGCATTTTCTGCAATATTTTCCTGACGCCAACCATAGGCTACAGCGCGCAACAACGCTATTAATGTTGTGGGCGTTGCCATAAGCACTTTTTCATTTACTCCTGCTTCAATTAGCCCTGGATCAGCTTGTAAAGCAGCACTGAACATTGCTTCGTTGGGAATAAACAACACCACAAATTCAGGACTATTTTCAAATTGTTCAAAGTAACTTTTTTGAGAGAGCTGACGAATATGGGTGCGCACATGACGAGCATGGTCTTGCAGCTTTTGCGCTTTTTGATCGTCATCTTGTGCTTCTAAATAATCAAGGTAAGCAGCTAATGGTGTTTTGGCGTCAATGACAATTGTTTTACCGGCGGGTAAACGTACTATCATATCAGGTCTTAATTTACCATCAGCGGTAGAAACTTGTTCTTGAAAATCAACATGATCAACCATTCCAGCCATTTCAATTACGCGTTTAAGCTGCATTTCGCCCCATTGCCCACGAGCATGTGGTGTTCGCAAAGCTTTAACCAAAGTCGCAGTTTCTTGGCGCAAATCTTTTTGCCCTATAACCATGTCAGTAAGTTGACGTTTCAAATCAGCAAATGCTTCAATACGATGTTTTTCAACAGTTTGAACCTGAGTATTTACTTGTTCTAATGACTTTGAAATGGGTTCAAGCAAATGCTTAAATTGTTCTTGCCGTTGATCAAATGTCAGATTAGCTTTTTCCAAAACACCATCAAACTGAGCCTTAGCCAACCCTAAAAATTGATTCGATTGATTAATTAAAGCTTGCTGCGTAAGACGTTCAATTTGTTGTTGCCACATTTGTTGAACTTGCTGGTCAGTTTGAGCTTGACTACTCAGTTGAATGTTTTCGATAAGCAAGGTTTGTTTTTGATTATATAAGCGAACACAGAACAACCCAAGACAAACAGTAACAAGGGCTAGCGACCAAAACACAATATCAAAATTCATTATCTTTTACTTCCTTATTGCGCCGTCCAACCACCATCCATGGTTAAAGATGCGCCATTAATTTGAGCTGCCTCAGGTTTACACAAAAACAAAACAAATTCACCAATTTCTTCTGGTTTAGCAAAACTTCCGCTTGGTTGTTTTTCTAGCAATAGATTTGACCGAGCAAGCTCTATACTAATGCCTTGATCAGCGGCCAATCTTTCAATTTGTGCTTCAACCAGTGGTGTTAACACCCAGCCCGGGCAAATGGCATTACACGTTATGCCTTGTTTTGCATTCTCTAATGCAGCAACTTTCGTGAGTCCAATTATACCATGTTTACTAGCAACATAGGCTGATTTATTTGCCGATGCTACCAAACCATGACATGAAGAAATATTAATGACTCTGCCCCATTTTTGGCCCTGCATATAAGGCAATAGATGCTGCATAAAATGAAACGCAGATGATAAATTCACAGCCAAAATCTGATCCCATTTTTGCACAGAAAATTCTTGAATCGCCGCAACATGCTGAATACCTGCATTATTGACCAAAATATCGATTGTAATATTTGCCATCTTCAAATCGCTACAAAACTGTTCAATAGCTTGAGGATTACCAATATCGACACTGTAGTACCCCAGAACCTTACCTTGCTCAGATAGGCCATTCACCAAAGACATAACCTGAGAATGTGGTTCAATACCATGAAGCACCACCTGATAACCATTCTGCAAAAGCACTTTGGCTATGCCATACCCTATTCCACTTGATGAACCCGTGACTAATGCGGTTTTTACAACTTTCATTGCGCTCTCTTTACAAATTTGATATGTTGACAGGTCGTTAATTCATTTGGCCATACCCCTTCTTTATTAGCAATATGATGAAAAAATTTAAGACCAGGATTCCTGCGTCCATTTGGGCTATTGGCTTTGCCAGTATGCTTCTTAATATATCTGCCGTGATGATTTTTGGCATTGCTGCTTTATATGTAAAGCAAATTTTAGGTGTAGCCACAGGAATTGTACTGTTGCTTGAAGGATTTTTTGAAGCACTGGCTTACATCATGAAGCTTTTTTCAGGTGTTATTAGTGATTATTTACGCAAACGCAAATTGGTTATGGTCTGGGGATTTGCACTAACTGTAATTGCTAGAGTATTTTTTGCTTTGTCATCAAGCTTTGGGGTTTTATTAACAGCACGCATACTTGATCGCTTAGGAAATGGAATACAATCAACCCCTCGCGATGCGTTAGTAGGTGACCTTGCGCCTGAAAATATTAAAGGTGCTTGTTTTGGTCTTAGACAAAGCTTGGCTGTTGCAGGATCATTCATTGGTGGATTTGTTGGCATTTGGTGCATGGTATCCACCAATCAAAATTTCCAAACTGTATTTGCAGTAGCCAGTGTTCCAGCATTTATTAGTCTTTTGCTTGTTCTGTTTTTTGTAAAAGATTCTCATGCAGAAGAAGTAACAGTCGATAAAAAGCCTATTCGCCACCCTATTCATTTAAGTGACCTTAAACGTTTAGGAAAACCCTATTGGATTTTAATGAGCATAGCCCTTTTATTCATGAGCGCACGTGTTGGTGAATCAGTACTCGTATTACACGCAACCGGTAGTTTCAATTTAGACCAAAGTTTTTCTCATGCAATTTTAATCTTATACAATGTAATGAATTCTTTGTGCTCTTACCCAGTTGGATACCTATCTGATAAATTTGGCCGCTATGGGTTTTTAGGGTTGAGTTTTTTCATTTTGATATTAGCAGATGCATTTTTAGGTTTTGCGGAAAACTTAACCACTATGATGATTGGTGTTGCGCTATGGGGCATTCAAATTGGCATGAGCCAAAGCATGTTTTTAAGCCTTATTGCCGACCATGTACCAGAAGATTTACGTGGAACAGGAATTGGATTTTTCTACCTTATAAGTGCAGCAGCCCTTTTGCTAGCTGGGGGTATTGGTGGTATTGCTGAACATATGTATGATCAATTCGCTACATTCATCGTAAGCGGCGCTATTAGCTTAGTTGCATTACTAATGCTTGCAGTTTTTCACAAAACTTTACAAAATAAGCCCAGTTGTTAACTCTAACATCTACTACGAAATCACTAGCTCATGAATGATTTTCTGGCTTCCATACAACTTGCACGCTCTGAATTTCCAACCATGCGATTTGCAGATTTTTGCAACCTTTGGCAAATTGCAGACGAAATAAATACCCTTGGCACAATGCCCATTGCGTCAGCAAATTTGGAACAGCGAAATCAACATAACATTCTAAAAATAATTAAAAAAATTCATGAAGTAGATTTGCCATTTCAGTGTACTGCTAAATTAAACACTTCAAAACAAGTACAATTCTCATCGCTTTTTTCACTTAGTCAGCATACTTTAGAATTGTTCAACCAAGGCTTTGTTCTTGTTTATGACGATGTAAATTTATGGCAGCAAATAACTCAAACTGTTTCCAATAATCAAACCAGCACAGCATTGGATTGGATTCAAAAATTATATACTTATACAACTCAAAAAAATTTAGTCAACGTTATTGAAATGCTGCGACATCCATTACTTGAAAAAGTGGATACAAATTTTCAAAAAACTGCATTGGATTGGGAATACAGTCTTCGGAAAAATCAACAGCAAACTTTGGGTACTGATATACCAAATCATCCTTTATGTCATCAGCTCTTAAATATTACAGACAATCAAAATTTTTCAGCTACATTTTCGGAAGTTTTTCAAAAATTACCACTTTTAATTCAACAACAGCTATTGCCATTGGTCGATTTCACACAACTATTAGATAGCACTCTTGATTGTTTAGAATGGTTTAAAGGTGCTGTGAATTTAAAAAATCATCGTTCACAAATTCATTTTGGACTTCATGCGGCGTTAAAATTCAAACCTGAGCAAGTTATATTTTGTTTAAAACACAACCAAATTCGTCCGTTACAAAGCCATCTTTTGTTCAAAAACGTCAATGGGGAAAATTTACCAGATTTACTTTTCCAATGGGCAGCAAAAAAGCAACTTAATGTTTTGAGCTATTCTTCTGATGCAACATTTGAGCACCCTTTGGTGCAAGCTGATATACTTGAAAAATATCAAGTAAAAAGAGTCTCCATGGTTGGAGAAAAACCTATTACCAACCCTATTGTCAGCAGCCGCCCTACAACTATTAGCGCAACCGGGTTTAACCAGCTTATGCAAGATCCATATGGATTTTATGCTCGCTACATTTTAAAATTAAGACAACTTGAAAGAAGCTGTGCACAAAATTTTGCAAAAGAATTTGGATTGGCAACGCACAAAATTATTGAAGTGTACTTAAAACAAGGATTAGAATCTGCAGTTCAGCACCTACACACTTTAAAATTAAGTAGTCATCCCATTTTGTGGAAGGGAAAACTTTCACGCATTCTTGAGTGGATACGCACCCAAGTAAATGATCTGCATGCAATTAAAATTCAAAGTGAGCAAGACTTATCTACTCAATTAACGACTACAAAGCAAATTACGCTAAAAGCTAGAGTGGATGCCTGTATTTTTACTTCTCAGGCTAATTTGATTGTAAATTTCAAAACGGGAATGCCCCCCAGCAAAACAGAAGCCACAAGCGGATATGCTCCTCAATTAGCTATTGAAATGTTTTTATGCGCTAAAAATTATACTAATGCATACACCCAAGCTGAATTTTGGCAACTTAAAGGAACGCAACCCGCTGGAATTGTTTCATCAAACATCGCTATTCCGATCGAAGCCTTACAAATAGAACTTGAGAAAGTTGCGTATCATTATTTAACGCAGAATTCCCCATTTTTAACTTGCCCGTGGCCTTCAAAAACGCCAAAGTATAACGAATATAAAAATTTGGAACGTTTTGCCTAATGAATAACGAACGAGCAGTTGTGCATGCCTATCTAGCTTGGGGAGGCGTTGCATTATTTTTCTTATATCAATATGTTCTTCGTATTGCGCCAGGGCTTGTAGAACCAGAGCTTCGCAGCGCTTTTTTTATGACTGCAAATGATTTTTCAACACTTGGTTCTTTCTTCATGTTTATCTACGCGTTGGTGCAAATTCCATGCGGTGTCTTGATTGACAGACTTGGAGTGAAACGTGTTGTTTTATCTAGCATCTTGCTATGTTTAGTTGGAAATGGCCTATTAATTATAGGAAATAGTCTGTGGGAAGCCCAAGTTAGCCGTATATTCATGGGACTTGGTTCAGCTTGCGGATACATAGGCTGCATGAAAGTTGCAGCTGATAGCTTTCCAAGTTCAAACAGAGGTTTTTTTATGGGAGCCGCTTTGACACTAGGTCTGTTTGGCCCTCTATTAGCTGCAAAACCTTTGGTACACTTAATTGAAACAACCAGTTGGCACTATGCTTTTACCGTATTATCTGTAATTGGAGTAATATTGTGGTTCTCCCTTGTGATAGTGATGCCAAAGGAAGCTATTAACCACCAAGCAACCCTTAAGTGGGCAGATGTTAAACAAAGCGTTGTTCTCGTTTTTAAAACACGACCAATTCTTGCTTATGCAATTATGACAACATGTTTTTATTCTCCTTTAGCTGTAATTGCAGACCTTTGGGGAGTTTCGTTTTTAATGAATCACTTTCACCTTCCACGCAGTAATGCAGCTAATGTTACAATGCAAATTTATGTTGGGGCTGCCGTTAGTAGTTTGCTTATTCCATGGCTGTGTGAACGATACAAAGAATATAACAGAGGCATTATTTACAGCTGGTTTGGAATAGTTATTTGCTTGATCACATTACTGTATAGTGATTTGTCAGCATACGCGCTTATTGCTATTTTAGTTACATTAGGCATTTTTAGCAGTTCTGAAATTTTATGTTTTGGAGCAGCTTCTCATTACACAACACCGGAAACTTCTGGAACTACTCTTGGGGTAATTAATACTTTTAGCGTTCTTGGAAGCGCATGTGTTATGCAAGCTGTTGGATTTTTGCTTGATTTCAAGTGGAATGGGGTAATGGATAATGAAGGAATAAGAGTATATTCAAGTGATGAATATGTCTTTGCCCTTAGCTCAATCCTAGTGTTCGTAGGCGTTTTAGGTCTAGTGGCCTTTTTCCTTTATAGGCAAGGCAGACAGCTAAAACAGAATGAATTGGCATGAATTTTGTTCCTTTATTCACTTAATCTTGTGCAATGAATGAAACAACAGTATCAACTATCAATCTACAACAAAAAGCTAGTAATCCTAATTCTAGCTGTTGGGTAAACGCGTCAGCAGGATCTGGTAAAACTAAGGTTCTGATTGATAGAATCATTCGGCTATTGCTGCATTGCGCAAACCCTGATCGAATTCTTTGCTTAACTTTTTCAAGAGCAGCAGCCAGTGAAATGCAACAACGACTTTTGCAAAAAATAAAATTATTCGCAGAACTACCAGATCTAGCCCTTACTGATGAACTATTAAGTCTTGGTGAACAGCCCACCTCTGCCAATGTTACTAAAGCAAAAAATTTATATTCAATTATTAAATCTCAGCCAGTTTCTATTCAAACTGTGCATAGCTTTTGTCAAAGTTTACTGCAACGCCAAATGGGACAGAATATTCTAAACTCAACTCCACGTGTTATGGAAAATTTCGAAGAACGCACTTACTTAACCCAAGCTTTTGAAAAACTTATAGAAGACGAAGACGCCACACATTATTTAGAAGAATTTTTCATTTTCCATGGAGAGACAGTTCTTTTTGAATATTTAAGCAGCACAACACGTACCATTCACAGCTTAAACTTTGATGATGCACAAAAACGCTTATTTGAATTATTTGATATTAGTGGGGCGCCTCAATTCCCCCTGCCCCCTTTAGAAATTCAAGGCTATCTTAAGGGATTATTGAACGTTACTATTCCCAATGACGCTGTTTCAAAAGAACATAATTTTGCACAATGTTTTTTAACTCAAAAAGGAACAGTTAGAGCCAAAATTTTACCAGCAAGCATTCAAAAACAATACCCAGATGCTGAGCCAATTTTTAAAATTTACGCAGAAGAACTAGCGCATTATTTTTCTAAAAAAATTCGTTTTGATCAGGTTCAAAAATCATTGCATTTTTGGCAGCTTCAGCAAATATTTCAAAAGCATTATAAGCACCTAAAAGAAACGCACAATCTTTGGGATTTTCACGACCTAATTGAAAAAACCCTACAAACTTTAAAGCTTGATGATTTTGATCAAATTCTGCTGGATTTAAACTACCGAATTGATCATCTTTTGGTAGATGAGGCCCAAGACACTAGCGTTGATCAGTGGCATGTTATAGAGCACCTAGTACAAGGCTTATTTGATCACCACTCAACCGCCAGAAGCGTTTTTGTCGTGGGTGATGAAAAACAATCAATTTATAGTTTTCAAGGTGCTGACATTCGCATGTATCAAGATATGCAAAAACACATATCAATACTTTGCCAACCTTGGGAAAATGTTGCGCTTTCCACAAGCTTTCGAAGCGCAAAAGACATTTTAAACGTAGTTGATAGAGTCTTTGAACAAAACCCAAAAGGCCTAGGGAAAAATGTTTCAAAGCATATAGCCTATCAGGAATTCAGAGGATGCATTGAAATTCTGCCATTCATTGAACTTAAAATTCCTAAAATTGACCCATGGCCCATTTTTGAAACGTATTCTGATGCACATGAACCAGAACAATATTTAGCCGAACAAGTTCTAAACCATATTGAACAATCCATTGCTAATGGCTTATTTTTAGCATCTGAAAATCGTCACGCTACCTATGATGATTTCATGATTTTGATGCGTAAACGCGGACGTCAAATGCAAGAAATAACTTCAGCTTGCCAAGATCGTGACATCCCCTACTCTGCTTTTGATCCTAAAAATCTAATGGAATGCCTTGTAGTGCGCGACCTATTAAGCGCCGTTGAGTTTATGTTAATGCCTTTGAATGACTTAAATTTAGCAGCACTGCTCAAAACTCCTTGGATGCAACAACAAGGGAAAATTGATGAGAACGATTTATTCAATCTTTGCCATAGTCGCAAAGGTTCTTTATGGGACGAAGTGCAAACTCATTATCAGCCACACACAAAAAAACTCAATCAATTACTGCAGTCCAGCCCTTCATCGGCATATAACTATTTTCAAAGCGCATATGACGCAATGAATGTTGAATGCGAATTACTAAATAGTTTTATGGATGACGTATTTAAACGCTTCAATTTATTGAAATTAAGCATTCGTGAGCTTGTTGAGCACTTACACAAATATCCCCCCGTATTTACACAAACCAATCATCAAAAAGGTATAAAGCTTTCAACTGTTCATGGGGCAAAAGGGTTAGAATCACCCGTTGTTATTATTCTTGATCATGGTGATGAAGTAAGCATGAAACAAGATACTCTATTATATGATCCGGTAGCACAGTTTTGGTTTTTAAAACCACCTACGGCAGCTGATACAATTTTAACAGCTGCACTGAAAGAGCATCATCAACAAGCCCTGGAATTTGAACATAATCGGCTTTTTTATGTAGCTTTAACCCGTGCAAAAGAACACCTAATTTTAGCAGGATTGCCTCATGAGCAAAGTCCAAATTCCTGGTATTGGCGTGTTAGCGAAGCTGTTAAAGAGAATGTTATCGCCCCTATATAAATAAGGATTGAAGAGCACTTTCATAATCATGATAACCAAAAATTTCTTCCGCATGCACTTTAAGAAGATTAGCTAAAGAGGCCTCGTCATCCAAGTCATAACACCGAAGTAGACTTTCATCATTCCGTAAATGATTCTGTTTTTAGCAATGCTACAGAGCCAGTAAAGTGACTTTAAGTAGCTAGTTTAATTTCCATATCATGAAGTTTAAGTAGCCCGCAAACACTAGCCAAATAATATAAGGAACTGTCATATTTGCTGCAAAATAATATCGTTTTTTCGCTTTAAGGACAATGTTCATATTTATGAGGATCATTACCACTATTAGAAAAAAAGCTATAAGCACTAAGTGAAATTCAAAAAATATAATTGTCCATGACCAATTAAGTAGTAGCTGGATTATATAAAGATTCCATATTCCTTTTGCTTTTGGTTCATCACGGTAACGCCAGAGAAAGTTCCCAACAAAAGCAATAACAACGTATAACATTGTCCAAACTACAGCAAAGATAATACTGGGTGGAGTTAAGTCAGATTTATAAATTGAATGGTACCACAAAATGTTTGAGCGTGTGATTTGACCTAGACCAAACCCAACAAATTGTAGCAATGCAACCCAGATAGAAATACTAATGAAGTTTTTTATTTTAGAAGCTTCTTATTATAAACCATATGCTATATACCACTAAATTCATGATTTACACCATAGGGAAAGTAACACACGACATCAAAAAAGCAATAAGAGATACAAGTACACCAGATTTTATTAGAAAATGCTCAAAGGAGAAATTAGCGTTGCAGTCCTTGTTCACCAAAAAACTACAACGATCTTGACAATAATACGATATAACCATCTAATGCAAGCATTTTTTAGATACCTGATATGCACTTAATGATTAGCAATGATTTTCATGTCATTTGTCTTGTCGAAATATCGGAACGGATCGAATGTAAGCCACTCAAGAAAGAGGAATAGTTTGGTTAATAAAGACAAGATTTTAAATTTACTTCAAAAAGTAGCACCAAGATTATTGAGCTAAAACTAAAAACCGCTGAAAGTGTTTGTGGGAGTGGTGGGCGCCGTAGGAATCGAACCTACGACCCGCTGATTAAGAGTCAGCTGCTCTACCAACTGAGCTAGGCGCCCGCTTGGCTATATCTTTAGCCTAAATTAAGATGTGTGTCGACCCTAAAATAAAAGATTGTATAAGGCTGACCCGATTTATGGGTCAGCACTTTGCTTATTTTATTCGGCATCAATAATTTCAAGCAATTCCACATCAAAAATTAAATTTGCATTTGCAGGAATAAGTCTGCCTGCACCACGATCGCCATATCCTAATTCTGATGGAATATGCAAACGACGTTTGCCTCCTGGCTTCATGGTAGCTAAGCCTTCTTCCCACCCCTGAATAACCATGCCAACACCGTGGGTATATTGTAGTGGTTCACCGCGATCAACGGAGCTGTCAAATTTTTGACCATCTTCAAGAGTACCTGTGTAATGCACAAATATAATTTGTCCTGGCTTTGGTGAATTACCAGTGCCTTCTGCTACATCTTCATATTTAAGTCCAGAAGCTGTTGTGATCATGATTTATCCTTTTAAAAGTAAAAGGAAATGTTAGCTTGCTAATGTCTATTTTTCAAGCGTCGATGGAAAGTTTTGAGGGTTTCTGCGGCTTTATCAAAAAGACTACCTTTTTTAAAAGTACCCACTACTTGCCCCTCTGCATTGATTTTCATACCGGCAGGTAACCCTGTCATCAACTCAATTGCTTCACATACGGTATCAACACCCCAAATATGAAAATTACCATGTGCAATGTCTTCCACAACCTCAGGACGTAATGTAAGGTTTGAAATATTTGCATTGGGTATAATAACACCTTGAGTTTTTGTAAAACCACGCTCTTTGCACAGGCGATGAAATCCTTCAATTTTCATATGAATTCCACCCACCACTTGTGAGCTGCCAAATTGGTTAATGGATCCAGTAATGGCAAGGTCTTGACGCACAGGAACATTTGCAAGCGACGAAAGTATTGCAATCAACTCAGCCATCGATGCGCTGTCACCTTCTACATCAGTATAGTTTTGTTCAAAAGTAAGTGAGCAAGAACATGAGAGAGGAAACTTTTGCGCAAATACACCGTTTAAAAAACCTTCTAGAATAAAGGCACCCTTTTGTTGTATTGGTCCGCCTAATTCTGTTAAGCGCTCAATGTTCACAACCCCTTGCTCGCCCACATATGTTCTAGCACTTATACGCGCTGGAATTCCAAAACTACGATCACTAATACTTAAAATTGTTAATCCATTTACTAATCCAATTTTGCTTCCATGAGTATCAATCAATACCTGATTACGTTGAATATCTTCTAAAGTACCGTCTTCCATACGAGCATTGCGACGGCGACGCTGCAAAAGAACTTGGTCTATTATTTTTTCATTTATAGATTTTTTTGAAGATTTTTCACCAGCAACTATGTCAGCTTCAGCCAAAATATCACTGATCAATTCAAATTTTCCAGAAAGTTTACTTCGGTCTTTTGCCCATCGTGAACTATAACCGGTCAAGTAAGAAATAGCCTCTGGAGTAATGTCACGGTTTGTTTCTTTTAGACACGTTGAACGAATAAGCTTTTGGTAATTGGTAATATTTTCCGGAGTTGCAGGCAAGTCTGTATCTATCTCTGCACGTATTTTAAAGTATGAAGAAAAATCAGGGTCCTGTTGAAAAAAACTATAATACCAAACAGGAGATGCTACCAAAAAAACTTGCAAATTCAATGGAATTGAACGAGGACTTGGAGCATCATCTAAAGGTGTTCCACCTTCACGATAGCGTTCTCTAATAGTAATTTTGCTATCACGAAGTGCTGATTTTAACATATCCCATGCATCTTCATCTTTAGCGATTTCATCGGCACGCAACACTAAAATCCCCCCATTTGCGCGATGCAAAGCCCCAGGCCTAATTAATGTGAAATTTGTTTCAACACTGCCAGTTGAGGAATTATTACGATATTTAATAGATCCAAATAAATTTTCATAGGTTGGGTTTGATTCTAAAACGGCTTGTGCTTCGGGCTTTTGAGAGTGATCAATAATAACATTTATACCATAGCGCTCAATCACAGCCTTACTTAGCTTCGCTTTTGGATTTTCTTCATCAAACAAAAGGGTAAGATTTTGCAAAAGATCACGTTTAAATTCATCAATCCATCCTTTTAAATGAACTGAAAATTCTTCTTTATAAGCTTGAAAATGTGGTGTGAGTATTTTTCGCGCAGTGCTTTGTTTAAGTTGAGAAATTTGTTTTTCAATTCGCTGGTTAGCTATGTTTGCAGCAATGCTTAATCGTGCCAATGAATTCCTTAAAGTCACCATGTCTTTTGGTGAATTATTTTCCTCGCACGCTTCTACGGTCTCTAGTGGTTCTAAAAACAAACCATCTATACCAGATATAAGCTCAAAGCCCTTGGCTTTTGCAAGATTTTGCAACTCTTGAGTTTGTTGATCAATTTGCGCTTGTTGATACTGACTAAGACTTTCTGTTTGCTTGCGAAACTGACTAGATGTAAAAATTTTTCCAAGAATGGTACTTACACTTTGCAGCAATTCCGTAGTTTTTGATTTAAGATACACACCCTGACCAGAAGGTAACTTAAATGGCAGAGGCCTGTTATTCTCTAAAAAATTATTAACATAAACCCAATCCGATGGAGGAGGAAGTTTCTTAACATATTCTTGTAAATATCCCATGGTTGTGCTCATACGACCACTTCTGTCATCTCCAATAACAAAAATATGAAAACGTTTGTTTCGCATTTTAAGGCCAAACTCAATAGCCTCTTTAGCACGCTCATGAGAAGATAAATCAAACAAAGAAATAGGAAATTTATTTAAGCGATTTTTTGGCAAAAATACTGCTGGACTGCAAGGATGCAGCGGAATGCCAATTTGTTCAATAGGAATAGGTTCTTTCATAGTTCTATTATGAATGAACAACTATTAAATCATTCTTAACACACAGGCTGGAGTGTTATTTTTTTTTGCAGTATTGTGTAAGCTAGCACTTTTACCATGAAGCACAATAATGGCATCACCTAAAACACTATTTGAGCGCGGTTTAGCTTTCACCATTTTTTCAAGCCGGTGGCTGCAAGCCCCTTTATATCTCGGATTAATTGTAGCGCAAGGTATTTATGTGCATAGATTCACAAAAGAGGTATGGCATCTTGTTGTTAGTTTAAAAGTATATACTGAAACTGGAATCATGCTGGTTGTGTTGAATTTGATCGATGTCGTAATGATTTCAAATTTATTGATCATGGTAATTATAGGTGGCTATGAAACTTTCGTAAGCCGACTAGGAATGGATAACCACCCTGACCTCCCTGAATGGCTTGACCATGTGAACGCAAACACCATGAAAATAAAACTTTCAATGGCATTAATTGGTATTTCTTCTATTCATTTATTAAAAACATTTATTAACGCTCCAGAGATGCTAGAAGTAACAATTAAATGGCAAGTAATTATTCATGTGACATTTATTATCTCAGCCATAGCATTGGCGTACACAGCAAAAATTTCACAAGACAGCTTAGAGGCATTAAGTGCAAATAAGCATTGAAGCAATTACAAATGTTTTGAAAAATCACTTAAGTGAAAATGCTGTTTTGTCAGTCATTGATGAATCAGAGCAACATCGTGGACACAAAGGTCATAACCCTAGTATTGGTGTCACACATATCTTTATAAGCCTAGTATGGGAGGATTTTGAAGGGTTGTCACTTATAGAACGCCATAGATTGGCAAATGCATGGCTTGACGATTTTTTTAAACAAGGGCTGCACGCAGTAAGATATTGCTTAAAAACACCAGGTGAGAATATAGAATTATGATGCCCATGGTACTAGTTGTTGATGATGATATGCGCCTTAGGGATCTGCTTGGCAAATTTTTAAGTGATTACAGTTACCGGGTACAAACCGCAGCAAATGCCGCACAAGCACGTGCACAACTTGCAGCACAGCATTTTGATATGATTATTCTTGATATTATGATGCCAAAAGAATCAGGACTAGAGCTACTAGCATCATTAAGAAGTGCTCAATCTTCTTACAAACAAATACCTGTAATTTTATTAACAGCTCAAGATGGATTAGAAGAAAAAATCCACGGATTAATGTCGGGCGCAGACGATTATTTGACCAAACCTTTTGAACCCAAAGAATTGATTGCTAGAATTGAAACCGTTTTAAGACGCACAATAGCCCCACGCCCTGTAGGTATTGATTTATGCTTAGGTGATTTTATTTTTAAAGTTGAAAAAGCAACTCTATTTAAAAACGATAAAGAAATTCACTTAACATCAACAGAACAAATGATGTTACGCATATTATCGCAACACCCTTACCAACCTTTTTCAAGAACTAACTTGGCCCATCGAATTGGATTTGTTATTAGCGATAGAAGTATCGATGTACAAATCAATAGATTAAGGCGCAAGCTGGAAGACGAAACAGGTAAATATTTAAAAACAATTAGACATGTAGGATATGCATTATGTCCAGATTCTTAAATGCAATTTCTAACCCAAAAAGGTTAATAAAAAAAAACCTGCCTACAAGTTTGTTTAGCAGAGCTTTAATTATACTTTTGATGCCTTTGCTATTAGTGCAGGTGGTGCTTGGCTATATATTTTTTGATCGTCACACAGAAACAATCTTACGGCAACTTTCTAAAACCATTGCTGGTGACGTAGCACTTGTTATGGACTGGGTGGAACGCGACCCGAAGTCGATTAAATCAATTCAAAAAGCTGCGCACAAATATATGCATCTCGATGTCAATTTTGTGCCCAAAAATACTTTAGAAAAGTATGGATCTCATAAAGATTCTTGGTTGTATGGATTCATGGAGAATGCACTAGACGAAGCATTAAATGCTAAACAATTATCTGCAGGCAAAAAACCTTCTTACTACCTAAGAATGCGCAACAACAATATATATATTTCAGTTGAAGCGAAAAAAAAAGGAATTTTAGAAGTTTCTTTACCACAAAAACGCTTGTTTAGCCGCACAACTCCCTTAGTTTTAATTTGGACAACTTCATCAGCCTTATTACTATTTTTGGTAGCATCGCTATTTATGCGTAATCAAATTAGGCCACTGCGTCGTTTGGCAGAAGCAGCAGATCGCTTTGGTAAAGGTGATGACTTAGGTGAATTAAAAATTGAAGGAGCTCTTGAGCTCCGTATGTTAAGTCGAATTTTTAATATTATGCGCGCACGAATTCAGCGTCACCTGCATGAAAGAACACAAATGCTTGCTAGCGTTTCTCATGATTTAAGAACCCCTATTACACGCATGCAACTTCAGTTAGCAATGATGCCTGAAAGCGAGGATAATCGTTTGCTGCAAGAAGATTTAAAACAAATGCAGCTAATGGTTGAAGGATTTTTGGCCTATGCAAAAGGCACAGCTAATGAAGCACGACAAGCTGTACCAATTGCCAGCTGTATTCAAGAAATCATTGATAATTTACCTGGCAAAAAAAATTCTATCGAGTTCATGCCTACAGATAACCCCATTTTACAAATAAAATTACAACTTTTTAACCGTTGCTTAACTAATTTGTTGTTAAATGCTAATAGGTACGCATCACATACTTGGGTAAGCTTAAAGTTAAATGTACGTCATTGTGAAATAATAGTAGATGATGATGGGCCTGGAATTCCTGCGGAAAATAGGGAACAAGTATTCCAGCCTTTTTATAGACAAGATTCATCACGAAATTTAGATGAAGGTGGTACAGGACTTGGGCTAAGCATTGTGAGAGACGCTGTACGTAGTCATGGTGGCAGAATTCGCCTTGATCAATCTCCTTATGGAGGGCTTAGGGTATCACTTACTTTTCCTAGGTCTTGATCTGCCAAGTTTACGTTGCGGCAAAGACAAAGATTAATGAAGTGAAGGTATTCATATGGCACAGTCTAAAGACCCCAGCGGCAAAGAGCATGCGCACAGCGCACACTGGAAAGAACAACAACATAAATATACTCAAACAGCAAAAGATATGTTTGAAAAATTTTCAGAACATGCAAAGTTGTCAAAACCTGACCATGCTAAAGTAATCGAGCATCATAAAAAAAATCTTGAAGCACTTAGTGACTCCAGTAAAATGGCAGCGGATGTTATGAAATCTCTTGCTAGTATGCAAAGTGATTTTGTTAAAAAAACATTTGAAGATATCAACGCTATGATGCGTGAGTTGATGACACAAAAACCAGGACAACCTATTGACATGTCAAAGCATGCAGAGGCAATGAAGAATTCATTGCAACGTGCTACTGACCATACAAAAAATATGGGAAGCATACTTTCAAATTCAAGTAAGGAAATTCATGCCAAGGTAAAAAGTCACCTTGATGAAGCAAAGGAAGATATCAAAGAACATGTTGCCAAACACAGTAAGCATTAGTTTGATAATGACCAGAATCTGAGAAAATATCTATTTTCACACGACATCCTTCTGCCCTTCCCAAAGGGTAGAAGCCCCTTCAGTAGCTTTTATACTTTTTATTTCATTTCTATTGCTATCCGTAACCCTTGGGATTATATTTGAGCAGCATTATCTTTCATAGATAAAACCTGGAGAATCCTCGATGCCCATCAATCAAAAAGATTTAAGAAAGAAAATTCTCATTCCTTGTTTAGTAGGGCAAGCATTGGAGTTTTATGATTTTACCTTATGCGGTGTTTTCATGCTGATTTTGGGCAAAAATTTTTTTCCGGCAGGCAATGATTTTGCAGCTTTGTTAGGAGGAATTTTTGCATTCTCAGCTGCATTTTGGACTCGTCCCTTAGGAGCCTTACTGTTTGGTCATATAGGTGACAAATACGGCAGGAAGAAAGCGCTTACTTGGTCCATTTTACTGATGGGTGTACCAACCCTAGTTATTGGCATTTTACCGTCATATGCAAGCATAGGATTAGCAGCACCTTGTATATTACTTGGTTGTCGTTTAATACAAGGTCTATGTGCTGGAGGAGAATATAATGGCGCTGCAGTTTTTGCACTAGAACACATGAAGACTAAGCCAGGAATGATTAGTGGGCTTATATCTGCTTCATGCGTGATGGGCGCTGTTAGCGCAACTATAAGTGCGTACCTTGTAACGAATTTTTTAAATTTTGAACAAGCATGGAGAATCCCCTTTTATTTAGGTGCCTGTGTAGCTGTAGTTGGATTTATTTTGCGCAAAAAAGCAATGGAAACTATGGAATTTATTAAAAGAAAACCTATAAAAGGATTACCTATTGTTGAGATAATAAAAAAATATCCAAAACAGTACATGTTGGCGATTGCAGCTGGTGCTTTTAATGGTGTCTTAAGTTACACCTTGTTTGGATTTTTAAACTTGTATATTACCCAGTATATAGGAGTTAAATTTGCAACAAGTCTATTTTTCAACATATTTGGCATGCTTGCTTTTATGATATGTTGCCCCATTTTTGGACGTATTTCAGATAAGATTACTCCGTATCGTTCAATGCTTTTAGCAGCAGTTATTGCAATTTTTTCAAGTTGGATTGGGTTTGTCCTTTTACAACGCGGGACCTTTGAAGAGATAATTATAGGTCAGATATTTATAGGAATTGGTGTAGGAAGTTTTGTTGGCCCCTCACACATATTTCTGCAGCAACAATTTTTACCAGAAGTTCGTTATACAGGTGTTGCATCAGGATTTTCTATAGGAATGGCTATAACAGGCGGTACAACTGCACTAATAATGACATATGTCATAAAAGAAACACAATTACTACTGGCACCTGCTATGTACATATCAGGCGCTGCAGTTCTTTGGATACTTGCATTAACGTTTTTTAGTGCAAAAGACCAGAAGAAAGCGAATAATTAATTAACCTTACTAACCTTGCTTTAATTTTTGAATTGCAACTAAATAGTCTGGTTGTTTAAATACACTGTTACCTGCCACTAAAACATCTGCTCCGGCAGAAACCAAGCCAGGAGCATTAACAGAGTTAACCCCTCCATCAACTACAATATGGAAATTAAGGTTACGCTCTTTTCTCACTTCAGCTAAGACTAAAATTTTATCTTGAGAAGATGGAATAAATGCTTGTCCATAAAAACCAGGATTTACACTCATCACTAGCACAAGGTCAACCAGGTCAAGAACAGACATAATAGCATCAACAGAGGTGCCAGGATTAATTGATACCCCTGCCTTACATCCTAGCTTTTTAATGACCCCCAAATAATGACGCAAATCTGCAGTAGCTTCGGCATGAATGGTAATGTGATCTGCGCCTGCTTTATGATACAAACCAATGCATAATTCAACAGGTTCAACCATTAAGTGCACGTCAAAGGGCAAGGAACATACAGGCCGAAGTTGGTGAATAATATCTGGGCCGAATGTTAGGTTAGGAACAAAGTGCCCGTCCATGATGTCTAAATGAAGCCAATCAGCGCCTGCGGCTTCTACAGCCTGCACTTCGTCTAACAAATGCAGCATATTGGCTGCCATAAGCGATGGCGCAATAAGCACGGGGGGGTTTAAATTTTCCATTAAATACTCAACATATTATCTAAGTTGTAAAGACCAGGTGGTTGCTTAAATAACCACTGTGCAGCTTTAATTGCACCATCAGCAAAGACATTACGATTCAAACATTCGTGACTTAAACGAATAGTTTCATCTCCTTGAAAAAAATGAACAGTATGCTCACCAGGAACGTTGCCACCACGAAGACTAGTGAAATTGATCATACTCTGCGGATACCCAGTTTGTTCAATTACCTTACTTAATTCTAAAGCTGTGCCTGATGGTGCATCTTTTTTTAAACGATGATGCGTTTCACTAATTGCAATATCAACATTTTGACCCAAAGCTTTTGCAACTAATGCAACGGCCTTTTTTAAGACAGCAATGCCAAGGCTTGTATTCGCTGCATACAACACTGGGATAGTAATTCCTGCTGCTTTCAACATATTAAAATGAAATTCCTGAAGGCCTGTTGTGCCGCACATATAAGGTTTATTTGCTTTGATGCACGCATCAAGCGCCCACTTCATATTGTCGACATGGCTTATATCAATGACACCATCACATATTTGCAAATTTTGAATAAACGAATTGATATTTTCTGCAGTTAAGCGAGAATATTGAACCGTTTTAATTTCGCTTGGCAAAAGTGCAATCATCGCACTGCCCATACGTCCGCTTCCTATAATACAAACGGTTTTCAACAAGTCGCCCCTGAATAATTTTTTTTTTATGATACGCCATCTTAAATGCTGTGACCAGATTAACGTTTTATCCCAAACATCCATTTTCTTTTCCAGCTTCACCCGCCCAAGTTGTCCGCCACAAATGAAGAGTTGCTGAATTAATTCCAATTCTACTATCAAGTCTTTTTATTCTAAATTCTGGCCTTACTAAACTTTCTGCAGGGTAAAACATCTCAGGTGGCATTAAAATATCTCTTTTTCCTTCACAACCTGATGCATTATAAAATGCTGCAGTTAAGACCCCTGGCCCAGTTTGCACAATGGTATTAAAGCCATCATCTATTGCAGCAGCACTATAAAAAGTTGGATTAGAGTGTTTGTATTGAAAATTTCTTCTCATCAAACGAATCATTTCATTAGTAATAGGGTGATCTCGACTCGCAGCCATAAATGCATTGCCTACAAACTCCGACATAGGTTCAATACCAAAAATTGAATCATACAAATAAAATAAAGGTTTTAACGACTGCAATGTAACCAAATCTATATCTAAGTAAGCACCACCTTTTGCTTTGAGTAATTCAACACGTAAAATATCACTAGCCATAGCAAATCGGCATTCGGTAATTGATTGATTAAACTCGCTCTCTAATTCTAATGAGCCAATTAATTCTTGATAAGAAATCAAGCAAACATTCGTTGATGCAAGTTTTGCTTTTGTTAATGGAAATAAGTCAGGATCTTGCACTACAAAGTAATGATTCCAACCATCTGACACCGAGTGCATTTCAGTACTTTTTATAGCCAGGTTAACGTACTGCTCTTTAGGTTCTTTAGGGTTGTTTGCATTAGTAAGCCACACTGAAAAAAGGTTTTGTTCAATTCTAGGTGCAGAAGGTAGTGGTTCACTAAATAAAGCTTCTAACTTGTTACTACTATATAAGCGCTCACGCTGCATATATAAATCGTCTGAATTAATCCCTTCTTGCGGACACAAAACACTTCTTAGGTAACCGACATGATCAAAGTACTGCGCAGCTTCAGTGCCTTTTTCCAAATCTGAAGGTATTGGGATTCTTGGAATAAAACTAAAAGGTTCAAGAGGCCTTGGAAATAATAATTGTGGCTCTGGTTCTATAGAAAATATAATTTTATCATCCAGTGAAAAAATATTAGGAAAAGCATGAACAGAGCCTTCCAACTCAAGAGACTCGTATAAAGACAAATTACAACATCTATAGTGCCCCTTACTTACTTTAAATGTTGTTCTTGAGTGTTCTTGCCGTTGATTACGTCCACTTACTACCACTGTTACAGCTTCTTCAGTTTTGTTAATGAAAAAAATACTGCCTGAAGGTTTTGATTTCTCAAGCAAATATTTTAGTGCATTGGCACTATCAAAAACGTCATCTCTATCTCTCCATGCTGCTGGCATGCTAAAGGTTTTTGGTTTAGCTAATTCAATATATTCTTTCTCTGTATAATCTTCTGCAGGCACTCTAAAATCTAAAAAACTGAAACAAGAACAAAAAGAAACAGCAGGAACAATACACGTATCAACTACTTCCTTTACTTGCTTCTTTGGAATAGGTGTTACCGATTGATCAACAGATATATATGCAGGATGGTGCGCAGCAATAAGTTGCTGAGTTACCAAAATACTAACTAAAAACCATCTTTTGAATAACATCTTTTAATTCTTTAAAAGTACTGCTATCGAAATGGTAATTTATTAAAGTTAATATTTAGTTGAGGTTAAATTAATATTGAATTATTAGAAAAAAGCATTACAGATACACTCTAAAAAAGGTCATTGATTCAATGAAAATTTACATTTTTGGGTAATTGTTCACACTTGAATAACCCCATTTTATAAGGTCCTGTTTCTATTGTTTCCCAAACAGTCTGTAAATATGACAAAGTTTTTTTAACATCTTTAATGGCATATTGTTTTGGGGAATCATTTGTAAGCACTAAATTAAAAGCAATATCTCGCAGAGGTGTGCCAGCATGATAAGTTGGGTCTAACGCTTTTAAAATATAGCGCCACAAACCTTCAACTCTTTGACTGCTAAATAGATCATGAGAAATTCCATGAAGGTGGTCCCAGCTTTGACTCGCCGTTCGAACACGATTATGAATGCCAAAACTTCTCATGGCTAAACCATATAGCTTGGCAAAAGCTAACCCTGCCTGAAATTGTGACTCATTAATGTATCCATCCACATATAACTGATGTAGCAAGCATCCCTCATTTGCTGCATTAATAATACTTTGAGCCAAACTTTGCGCTTGTTGTGTGCAAGGAGATTTTACTGTAATTGCCTTTACCATGATAACCCTTTCACAAAAAACGCTTTCAAATTTCCTTCTATGCGCATTTTATTAGCAATTACCAATAATTGCCCTGCATTCAATGTTTTGGTTCCAACCTTAAATTGACGACATTTCAGGTCAATATTAGGTGCTGAAAGTTCGTACAAACAAATATTTTGACTACTTAAATATTGGCACACTTGCCAAAAGCTAACCCAATTTTCAAATTCTTTTTGTAAAGCATAACGTTCAAATGAAGGCACAATAGAAGCCGGCATCAAACTTTTTTCTTTTTTATATGTAGAATGAGATTCACTCAAATTTTTTCTTGGTTTTTCAAAACGTATTCCAAACCGACTCAGTGCTTTATTCGTAGCAGTAGTTGTTCGTCCCAGTTCTTTTGCAATTCTTTTTATTGCTAAACCTTCTAAAAAATAGCTACGTGCATTTTCAATATCTGTGGCTGACCATTCCTGTATGCCCATGCATCCTCCTATGCGAAAAAGTTATTTCTGGTTTGTCGTATTCACATAGATAGTTTGATAGAAACTTATAGCATTGGTCAATACGTTAAATGTCCCAAATAATTTTAATAAAATTTTAGAAAATAAAATAAGAATCAGGATTTTAGTCCCTATAAACTGAACTTGGCTATTGCTTCTTAAAAATAAAAAAAGTATAGGAAAGAGTTATTTCATTCACGTTTTTTAGCAAAGGATCATTGGCAAAAGCAGGGTCAATAAAAAACTGTACTGGCATTTCCATAGTTTCTCCGGGATCTAGTTTTTGCTGTTCAAAACAAAAACAAAACACTTTGTTAAAGTACTGCCCCGCAACATCAGGAGAAATGTTATAAGTGGCCATCCCTACAATAGGTTTATTGGAACGGTTTTTAGCTTTGTAATACGCCAATCCATTTTCGCCAATTTTTAAACGAATGGTATGTTGTAGTGGTGAAAATTCCCATGGCAAATCACGGTGTGTACTAGCTACAAACCGTACGGTAATTTCGCGGTTAATCACTTGAGTTGAACCATCTCGGCTAACCTTGGGTGTGCCACCAAATCCTGTTTTTTGACAAAAAACTCTGTATAAAGGAACTGAAGCAAATGCCAATGCCAGCATAGCAAAAAACCCAACCATCAATAAAATAGCTACAGTTCTGTCATTCTTTTGCACTAAATACCCCAATGATATGTTCAACAATACTAGGGTCAGCAAGGGTACTAACATCACCAATTTTTTCAAATTCCCCCCTAGCGATCATGCGTAAAATTCGACGCATAATTTTACCCGAACGTGTTTTGGGTAAACCTTTTACAATATAGATGGCATCAGGGCTTGCTATAGGCCCAATTTGGGCACGAATAGTTTGTTTGATAATTGATTTTAATTCATTGTTACTATGGGTTACATGAGCGCCTGGAATAGCAAAAACCATAATACCCTCCCCTTTAATGGCATGAGGGAAACCCACCACTGCTGTTTCAATAATTGAATGATCCATTGTTGCTGCTGTTTCAATTTCCGCCGTTCCCAAGCGGTGACCTGATACGTTTAATACATCATCAACTCGACCTGTTATCCAATAATCTCCGTCAGCATCACGACGCGCTCCATCGCCACTAAAATAATAACCAGGGAATTGACTGAAATAGGTTTCTTCAAAGCGACTGTGATCTCTATAAACGGTGCGCATTTGCCCCGGCCAAGAAGCCTTCATTCCTAAATTTCCTTCAGCAGGATACCCATCAATTTCTTTACCATGATCATCTAACAACACAGGCTGAATTCCAAAAAAGGGCTGCGTTGCTGACCCTGGTTTTAAATTGTGGACGCCTGCTAACGGAGTCATCATAATTCCACCTGTTTCTGTCTGCCACCAAGTATCAACAATTCTGCAATTTTCATTACCAACTTTATGAAAATACCATTCCCAAGCTTCTTGGTTAATGGGCTCGCCAACAGAGCCTAATAACCTTAAAGATTTACGAGACGTTGATTGTAACCATTCATCACCCGCTTGCATAAGGCTGCGTATAGCCGTAGGGGCTGTATAGAAAATGCTAACTTTTAAATCATCGATTATTTTCCATAAACGATCAGGATTTGGGTAATTAGGAACACCTTCAAACATCACAGTAGTGGCACCATTAGCAAGTGGGCCATAGACAACATAAGAATGACCTGTAACCCAACCCGCATCAGCTGTGCACCAATAAATATCATTTTCTTGTACATCAAATATCCACTGATGAGTCAAACTGGCATATGTTAAGTATCCTCCGCTTGTATGTAGCACACCTTTAGGTTTTCCAGTTGAGCCTGATGTATACAGAATAAATAATGGGTCTTCAGCATTCATAGGTTCTGGTGTAACGAATTGACTATAATTTGGTGTATAAATAATATCTCGATCAGGCACCATTGGCACATCTGCGTTTGTGCGGTTTATAACCAAAACTTTTTCAACTTCTGGCGCTTTCAAAAGGGCCATATCAACGTTCGCTTTTAATGGAACAGGCTTACCACCACGCACCCCTTCATTAGCGGTAACAATAACTTTTGCCTTACAATCTTGAATACGCCCCGCCAAGCTTTCTGGGGAAAATCCACCAAAAACAACAGAATGAACAGCTCCAATTCTGGCGCAAGCAAGCATTGCATAAGCAATTTCAGGGATCATGGGCATGTAAATAATGACTCGGTCGCCCTTTTTGACACCGAGTCCTTTTAATGAAAATGCTATGGAGTTTACTTCTTTAAGCAACTGAGCAAAAGAAATATGTTTAGTCGCTTCGCCTTCATCATCCACCCAAATAATTGCGGTTTTATCAGGCATTTCGTTAGCGTGACGATCAACACAATTTACGCACACATTTAGCATGCCATCTTCAAACCACTTAATAGATATTGGTTTGTCAAATTTCCAGTTTCCAGCAATAGTGGGAAATTTTATCCAATCTAAGCGCTTTGCAATTTCCAACCAAAAACTATTGGGAGTAGTTTTTGCAGATTCTTGTAACTGCTGATAATTGGTTGAATTAATCAAATAGGATTGGTCGTTGATTGGTTTTGGGCAGGTCATAAATTTAAAATAATTTTATTTTTATAAATCCTACCCGGTATAAGCGATTTGAACAAATTTAAGCGCCGGCACTAGTGTCTGATTTTTTCAAAAGACTTCTTTTTCGTTTTAAAGAAAACTTTTTTGAATTTTCATCAGCGTTTTCATCATTTTTTTCTTCATCGTCGTCTTCGTCATCTTGTTCTGCACCAGTTTCATAATCATCAGTTTTGCCATCTTCCGCACTTTTATGAATTTTTTTAGTTTTTGATTTTGCAACTTTATCTAGCTCCACAGAAATTGGTTCTGTTGGTTTTAAAGCGCTAATTTCACCTTCTACATCTGTCACCACATCTTCTCTATGCAACTGTATTCTAGGATCTTGTTCTGCACCACTTCGGTTATCCTGACCTTCCAATTCAAAAGCTTTTACTTTTTCTACTTCGCTAACCCCTGATATTGCTGAATCTGATCGATGGGATTCAACTACCGGGGCACTAGTTTCTGCAGGAAGAACTTCATCTTTAGAAATCACCACTGCTGCTGGGCCACTAAGCTCTGTTGCATTAGCATCAACAATAGAAGTTAAGACCATCGGTTTGCTTGCATCTGAACTTACTGTATGCAGAATTGACGCATTATCCACGCGACTAACAACTAGCTCTTGCTGTGGTAAAGCAGCTGTCTTGTGAGCAAAAGTAAGTGGAAGAGACTGAGACTCATTACTCACGTCACTACTAGTAGAAGTTGAGTCAGTTGCAAGCTGATTTTTCAGCTTGCGAGGCTTTTTGAAATGACAATCGCCATTTCCACATCCCGCATGACAAGGTCTACTTCTTCGAATAACAGAAACATCACCACAGAACTCTTCATTCGCAGCAAATCCAGCTGCAAACATCGTAAATAAAACTAATACGCTTTTATAAATCATATTTTTAAACTCAAATCTAAGCTTGTACTTTTAGCATATAAAGAAGACATTTTGCTAGTAATGAATAACTTTCCCATACGCATCTAGCGTTGACTCATGCATCATCTCTGAAAGTGTAGGATGTGGGAAAATAGTATGCATCATTTCTGCTTCTGTTGTTTCCAGGGTTTTACCAATTGCAAAACCTTGCACTAGTTCTGTAACTTCAGCCCCTATCATGTGGGCACCAAGCAATTCACCTGTTTTTGCATCGTAAATAGTTTTAACCAATCCTTCAGGTTCTCCCAAAGCAATAGCTTTACCATTACCACGGTAGGGGAATCGACCAATCTTTAATGTGTGCCCTGCAGATTTAGCTTTTTCTTCAGTTAAGCCAATACTAGCAATTTGAGGATGGCTATAAGTACAGCCTGGAATATTGGTGACTTTAATAGGATGTATCCCCTTCACACCAAACATGTGTTCAACAGCTAGAATACCTTCATGACTAGCCTTATGCGCAAGCCACGGAGCACCGGCAACATCACCAATTGCATAGACACCTCTTTCTGCAGTTTCGCACCATTCATTGACCAAAATTTGGCCTTTTTCTATTTTGACTTTGGTTTTTTCAAGTCCTAGGTTTTCTGTATTACCTGAAATGCCAATAGCAACAATTACTGCGTCAACCTTAAGCTTTTCTATTTCTTTGCCATCCTTCGATATCACCGCATCTACGTAATCTTTGGAAAGAGTTAGTTTGCTAGTAGAACCCAGATGAAATTTCATGCTGTGCTTTTCAAATTGCTTTTGTGCCAAATCTGAAATTTCTGAATCTTCGTTTGGCAAAATTCTTGTTTGCATTTCAATAACAGTTACCTCAACCCCAAGGGCACGGTAAAAACTAGCAAATTCAATTCCTATAGCCCCTGAACCAATAACAAGCAGTGACTTAGGTGTAAATTCTGGTGTCATGGCTTGCTTTGCTGTCCAGATACGTGGATGAGCCTCAACACCTGGCAACATACGTGCTTTAGCGCCCGTTGCAATAATCACATTCTTAGCTTCAATCGTTTCAATTTTTTCGCCTTTTATTTTTAAAGTGTTCGCTTTTTCAAAGCTAGCTTCACCATAAAAAACTGTGACTTTATTTTTAGCTAGAAGCCCTTTAATACCTGTAGATAATTGCCCAGCAATTTTCCTAGACCGTTCAACCATTTTGGCAAGATTGACTTTAACCTGCCCTACTTCAATGCCAAATTCATTAGCATGATTAATTAAATGCAATACTTCTGCAGAACGTAAAAGTGCTTTAGTAGGTATACACCCCCAATTTAAACACACTCCACCAAGATGTTCTTTTTCTATGACAGCTACTTTTTTACCAAGCTGACTTGCCCGAATAGCAGCCACATAACCACCTGGACCAGCACCAATCACAACGACATCAAAATTCTGCATATTTTTTCCTTATAATTTTTTTGCATCTTTTTAAGATAACCTAACTAATGTTGTGATGCTATTTCCTTTTTCTTGTAGTACAATGAAACAGAACATTAGGAAGGTTCATTTAATAATATGGCAGAAATTATCATTTATACGACGAATTATTGCCCGTATTGCGTAAAAGCAAAACAATTGCTGCGCAGTAAGGGGGTTGAATTTGAAGAAATTGATTTAACAAATGATGATACTGGGCGCATACAGTTGGTAGAAAAATCTGGTGGCAGAAAAACCGTTCCTCAAATTTTCGTTAATGGTAAGCATATAGGTGGATGTGATGATTTATTTTCCCTAGATGCCAAGAAGGAGCTTGATACTTTATTAGCATGAGTTTATTTAAGAAAAAATCAAATAATATTCCATCAGAAACTTTTGCAGCCCTTGATATTGGATCAAGCAAGGTGTGCTGCGCTATTGCAAAAATGAACCGAGATATAAACTCTGAAAAAGGAGTAACGGTTAAAATTCTTGGCGTAGCTTCTCATGTTGCAAAGGGCATTCGGGGGGCTTCTCTTATTAATTTAGAGGATCTTGAAGATTCAATATT